>CAYOHA010000001.1:0-31994 GCA_964403625.1 uncultured Dehalococcoidales bacterium
CGGAGAATATATGAAAAGTGATGAGTATGCCCACTTTCTTGAAGACATGACCGATTTCATAATCCGCCGGTATCTACCACGCGTTTACGCTGCCCTGGAGCCTTTATCCAGACTTCCCTCCATCAATGTGGGGATGGGTGCGCTGGAGAGACTTACCCAGATGCTAACCTCGGAAGAAATGAAAAAGGTGGGCCAGGTTTTACTGAAGGCTGGAGAAGAACAGAAAAAGTGGTTTGAAGCCATGGCCGGATTTAGTGAAGATATGGAGTACCTGGGCTTTCCGCCGTTCAATAGGGGAGGCTTTGTTGCCGGCGGTCCGGCCTTTGATGTTATGGCCAATACTTACCGCGGCTGGAAAGGTATCATTAAAGATATGTTCCGGCAGCCCGATAAACTCATCGCCGCTATGGAAAAAATAAATGAAATGCAAATGGCCAGAGCCAAACCGGCAGACCCCTCTATTCCCGGCCCAATGCTGGGCGGTGGCGGCGCCATACACCGGGGCTCAGACCGGTTTCTATCTAAGCAACAGTGGGAGAAATTTTACTGGCCTCCCTGGAAGAAAGCACTGCAAAAAACGATTGACCTGGGTTACATTCCTTTCATATTTGCTGAGGGATTCTGTGAAAAGCGCTTCGAGTACTTCCTCGAGTTCCCCAAGCGCAGCCTGGTAATCCGCTTTACCGATACGGATATGTTTAAAGCCAAGGAAGCCCTGGGCGACCATTTTTGTCTGATGGGTAGCGTGCCCCTGACATTATTACAGATGGGCTCAGCTTCAGAAGTGGATGAATACTGCAAGAAACTCATCCAGGTCTGTGGCAAGGGCGGTGGTTACATCATGAGGACGGATACGGATTATATCCAAGACGCTAAACCGGAAAATGTTAAAGCAATGATGGACGCGGTTGAGAAATACGGTAGATACTAATACTTAATCGTCTGAACATCAGATATTATCAACATTCTAAAAAGGAGAACAATATGAGTGAAGACTTGGTAAAGGCAATGTCTGAAATACGTGAAGATGATGCGATACGCCTGGTGAATGAAGCAATTGCTAATGGAGTGGACCCCCTTAGTATCCTGGAAGATTGCCAGGAAGCCATGAATATCGTGGGAGAACGTTACGAAAAAGGAGAATATTACTTGCCGGAACTTATGATGTCGGGTGAGGTACTTCAGTCTATTTCTGATATTGTAAAACCCTTAATGCAGGCAAATAATTCGGAAGAAAGCAGAAAAAAGGGCAGGATAGTGCTCGGTACGGTAGCCGGGGACATACATGATATTGGCAAAGATATTGTCGGTTTCATGCTGGATGTTAACGGTTTTGAGGTGTATGACCTGGGGGTGGATGTTCCCGAAGAAAAGTTCGTCGAAAAAGTTAAAGAAGTGAAACCGCAGGTTGTAGCGTTGAGCGGATTTCTTACCGTGGCTTATGATGCGATGAAGTCGACAGTTGAGGCGCTAAAGAAGGCCGGTTTAAGAGATGATGTCAAGATAATGATCGGCGGCGGCCAGATGACTGAAATGGTGAAGGAGCATGTCGCCGCCGATGCCTTCGGTCTGGATGCCGTGGCAGCGGTGCGGCTGGCTAAAGAATGGATACCAGCTAAGTAGCCAAACAACGGTTTGCCCCGTAGTTATTTCACATAAGCCGGATGTAGTTGCGGTATATCGCCGCGGTAATAAGACTCAAGGTCTGAAGTCGCTCCAATAAAACAAAGGTGACAGGGCGTACGCCCTGTCACCTTTATATATTATTATTTTTATTACGTTATCATGGTCGCTATTTGTTCTTGAATTCGGGTTTCCTTTTTTCTGTAAATGCTTTCATGCCTTCCTTCTGGTCTTCCGTAGCGAAACAGCGGGCAAAATAGCATTCGTCCAGGTCCAACGCTGCGGCTAGGTTCAGGTCAATCCCGGTATTAAAGGCCTTTTTAATGTAAGACAACGTCACACTGCTTTTACTGAGCAGCTTCCTCGCCAGTGCCTTGGCCTCTTCGATCAGTTTGTCCGGGGGTACAACTTTATTAATAATTCCCATCTGGAGGGCACTCTGGGCGTCATAAACATCCCCGGTAAAGACGATTTCTTTTGCCCTGGCCATGCCGGCCAATTGAGTAAGCCGTGGAATGGCACCTCCACCCGGGACAACGCCGACGTTTATCTCCTGCTGACCGAATTGAGCATTTTCTGAAGCTATCCTCAGGTCGCAGGCCAGGGCAAGCTCATTACCGCCCCCGAAAGCGTATCCGTTTATCGCGGCGATGACCGGCTTACTTAGATTGTAAATACTGTCACCAGCCCATCTGGCGATGGTGATAAACCGTTCAATATCTACGCTGTTTCTATCCTTCATTTCCAGAATATCCACTCCGGCGACAAAAGATTTCTCACCAGCACCCGTGATGATAACAACGCGTACTTCGGGATCTTGTTCGATTTCGGTGAACATCTTGTTGAGCTCGCTATAGACTTCTATATTAAGGGCATTCAATACTTGAGGTCGATTGATGGTGACCACGCCGATACCATCTTCCTTTTCAAAAAGCAAGTACTTGTAGCTCAAGGCATTGACCTCCTTACTTAATTATTTCAGGCCGTGTAAAAAAGGTGGCGGAGGTGTACTGATATTTCAATCGGCCACAGTGAAGGTAAGGGCAATACGCGACCCGCCGGAGAACATGTCTGCCGGGACTTCCTGATAGTCTATTCTCCCCTTACGGCCAATGAGATTCTCCATGGTGGCATCTTTTGGGTCAAAATTGATGATATTGGTCGTGACCCAGGGCCCCTCCTCGAGTTCCACCAGGCTAACGATGTAAGGAGGAGTAAATCCCTCGGCCGGGGTGTAGATGACGGTAAAGCTGCGTACTTCACCATTACGGCTGAGCTCCACCACTTCCATATCTTCACTATGGCAGTTGGAGCATACCTTCTGGGGAGGTACGGTGTATTCCCCGCACTCATTGCATTTCAGCCCCCGAAAACTGCCGCCCCTGAGGGCGTCAGCGTACTCATCAGCTGTAAATAAATATTCCATTTCTTTACCAGCCTCTCCTCATAATTATGTGGGCGATGGAAGCAAAACTGCCGCCCATGGTGTCCGTTATGCCTATCTTCGCCCCCTCGGCCTGCCGGGGACCGCAGTTCCCCCTCAGTTGATTGACTATCTCATAGACTTGGGCAGCGCCGGTAGCCCCTACCGGGTGTCCCTTGGCCTTGATGCCGCCGGAGACATTAATCGGGATCTTGCCGCCAAGATCGGTATCGCCCCGCAGGACTGCTTTATACCCGTCTCCCGGTTCAAAGAAACCAAGCCCCTCGCTGGCCACTATCTCCGCGATGGTAAAGCAGTCATGCAGTTCGCAGACATCGATGTCTGAAGGTTTGAGCCCTGCCATCTTATAAGCACGCTGGACTGACATTTCACGCGCGGGAATGCGGGTGATGTCCTTCTGGCTGCATACCGAGCCTGAAGAACCCTGACCGACGCCGATAATCTGTACCGGTTTATCCGTCAGCTTCTTGGCGACATCCATCGCGGCGACAACGACGGCGGCGGCTCCGTCCGAAATCGGGCAGCAATCATAAACCTGGAGAGGAGAAGCCACCATGGCGCTTTCGTAGATTTTTTCCATGGTTACATCTTTACCGTAAAACTGCGCCTTGGGATTAATACTACCCCACTTATGGGCCTTGAAAGATACCCTGGCCATGGCTTCTTTGAGCTCAGCCAGAGGAATGTTATACCGATTAGCATACAGGTGGGCCATCATGGCGAATATCCCCGGAAAGCTCAGGCCGGTGGGGGTTTCATATCTGGCGTGAACACCCATGCCCATGACCCGCGTCGCCAACGGGGTGCTCATCGTCCTTTGCCTTTCAGTGCCGCCCGCCAGGACAATATCATATATTCCCGAGGCTACCCAGACGAAGGCGTTAATCACCGCCAGCGTACCCGATGAGCAGGCGCCTTCAAATCTGGTAGCGGGTGTCCCTCGGAGTCCGATATCAGCGGTACACATGGAGGCTATTACCGACTGTCCTTCCTCCAGATTACCATCGGCATTGCCCACATAGACCGCCTGAATGTCTTCAGGTTTTATATTTGAGGCGCTGATAGCGTCTGTGGCTGCTTCGGCGAACATCTCGACCTGGGTCTTCTCCGATTCCCCAAATTTGGTCATGCCAACTCCTAGTATCGCTACTTCTCTCATTTGCTCCTCGCTCGTTCACTGTTTTTTTCGTTTCTGTATCCAAACCTCTAAGTATATTCATAGAATCCTTTGCCACTCTTGCGTCCGAGCCACCCGGCGGTAAGCATTTTCTTCATCAGGGTGGGCGGCGCAAACCGCGGGTCTTGAAGTTCCTCGTACATGGCGGTGGCTCCGGCGAAGACGCTATCGATACCGATCAGATCGATGAGCCGGAGCGGACCCATGGGATGGTTCATTCCCAAGGTGGCGGCGTTGTCGATGTCCTCTCTCGTGGCTTTACCGTTCTCCAGCATGCGGACAGCGTCGAGCAAGAAAGGTGTAAACAACCGGTTGACAATGAACCCGGGGCTGTCCTGGGACACGGCGGGCGTTTTACCCAGGGAAACCACAAATTCCACGCCAGTTTTAACGGTATCTTCACTGGTGACGATGGTTTTAATCACTTCGACGAGCTTCATCACCGGCACCGGATTGAAGAAGTGCAGGCCGAGCACTTTATCGGGACGGCCGGTGGCCATGGCAATATCAGTCACGGATTGCCCGGACGTGTTGGTGGCCAGTATCGTATCATCCAGACAGACCCTGTCTAGTCCGGTAAAAATCTCTTTCTTTATGTCGAAATTCTCCGTGGCAGCTTCTATCACTAAATCGCAATCGGAAAATTCTTTGGTATCGGTGGAGCCTTTGATACGGCCCAGAATGGCATCTTTATCCGGACCGGTCAGCTTTCCCTTCTCCACGTTTTTAGACAGTCCAGAAATGATGGAATTCAAACCTTTTTGCAGCAGCTCATTATTTATTTCCACGACCACCACCGGATAACCTGATTGAGCACATACCTGGGTAATGCCGGAACCCATCAGCCCGCAACCAACGACGCCGATTTTCCTGACTTGCATATTAACCCCTTACTGTCTGGTTAGATAACGGTTTTATCAGTAATCGCCAGCTTATTATATTATACAACATTTTAAAGTACCCAGACACTTATGAGACTCGATCTTGACAATAGTCGTGCCTTATTCCGCCAGGTAGCGGGAGGTGGATGGATCGACAATGACCCAGGCGAACTCGACCACCTTATACCACTAAAGACTTACTCGTTCATATTTTACCTAGATGATATTTCTTAACTATAAGGAATCGAGTGTTTCTCTGGAAATACCCACTTCAATCCCGTAAATATCATCATTGTACTCACCTATCAGCGACACCTGTATTTGGTACTTTATCGGCGTTTCACTCATTCTGATAAAGGGGCCACAGAAAATGATGGAATCTACCAGCTTGTCAAGGTATATCTACTCTCAAGAATATCTGGACCTAAGTTGAAGACCCCTCACTAATATCCCTGGTCGCTGAAATGGGAGTAATCAATATTTTTAAAATAGCTCCCTCATGTCTGCTATACTAATAGAAAATAGAAATGCGAATTACTTTCAGGCTGGTTACAAGGTGCCTCTCAGCCTGGGGTCAAGGGCATCCCTCAGTCCGTCTCCGACCATATTGAAGCTGAATACCAGCAGCATGATAGCAACGCCGGGGGCCAAGGAAAGTACCGGATGCGTTCGCAGATACTGTCGGCCGTCATTAATCATACTGCCCCAGGTTGCCGTTGGAGCCTGAACGCCGATACCCAGGAAGCCGAGGCCGGCTTCTGCCAGTACAACGGCTCCTATCTGCATGGTCAAGGCTACGATAAGCGGTGGAAAGCAGTTAGGTGCGATATGACGCAACATGATACGTAAGTTGCTGCCTCCCAAAGAACGTCCCGCTAGAACATAGTCATTTTCTTTCACTCCGAGCACCTGACCGCACATTAACCTGCCGTAAACCGGCATCATGGCAACGCTGAGTGCTATGACAACGTTTACAAGACCTCCCCCCAGCAGAGAAGCAATAAGCAGAGCCAGTACTATAAGAGGGAAAGCCATAAGAGAGTCTAAACATCTCATGATAATAGTATAGGTCCAGCCACCAAAATATCCTGCAAAGAGTCCCAGTAGCGTACCGCCGGCAGAAGCAACTGCGACCACAATCAGGGAAATTATAAGCGAAATCTGTGAGCCGTAGATGATACGGCTTAACGTGTCTCTTCCCAGGGCGTCTGTGCCCAGTAGATGCTCCCCGCTAGGTGATGCCAGGGTATTAGCCAGGTCTTGATCATTCGGGTCGTAGGGAGATATTAGCGGGGCAGTAATAGCTACTATTATCAATCCCAAGATTATTACCATACCTAATACCACCACTTTCCGACCCAAAAACACCCTCAGAAATCGCCGAAACTCATTGACACGTGGTGGAATTTCTGTTATTTCTCCCATGCGTGCATCTATTTCTGACACTGCTAGCACCTTTTATTCATATCTGATTCTGGGGTCGAGACAGCCATAGGCAATGTCCGTAAGCAGGTTGGATATTATTACTACTGCGGCTACCAGTAAAGTAACAGCCTGTACGTAGGGGTAATCCTTGCCAAGGGTAGAAGTGACTGCCAGCCTGCCCAAACCGGGGATGTTGAACACGGTCTCTATCAATACTGAGCCACCAATGATGGCTCCGAATCCCATGCCTGCCAGGGTAAGTACCGGTATGAGTCCGTTTTTCAGGGCATGCTTTATTATTACCGCCCGTTCTCTTAAACCCTTGGACCAGGCAGTCCGGATATAATCCTGTCCCATTACCTCCAGCATGGCGGAACGGGTCTGGCGAACGTTTGACGCTATTGGAAATAAGCACAAGCAGATGATCGGCATTATAAGCTGTCTTGTGCTCAAGGCGAAGTTCTCAAAAGGCGAGGTATAGCCCTGTACGGGAAGCCAGCCAAGATTAAGGGCAACCAGATATATTAGTAAAAAGCCCAGCCAGAAGTTAGGAATAGTTATCCCTATGTTTGCCAGAACGGTTATCGCCGTATCCAGCCAGGTACTACGCCTGATCGCGCATATTACCCCCATCGGTATGCCAATAATAAGGCTGATGACGAAAGAGAGTATACCCAGATGGAAAGTTATGGGTAACCGTCTGCCTATTTCTTTGGTCACCTCACTGCGGGTAAAAATAGATTTCCCGAAGTCACCCCGAAAGATGCCTCCCATCCAGTCAAAATATTGTACTACTATAGGTTTGTCTAGCCCGTATTCATGTCTGATCTGTTCAAGATATTCCGGAGTGATTTCCGCCAGTTCCTGCTCACTTATAAGCAGTAATATTGGGTCACCCGGCAGTAAACGCATCGCAATGAAAAGCGCGAATGTGACTATTAAAAGGATTATTATCGCCTGTATCAGCCTGCGTATGATATATGTTATCACTGATAACCTTTTTACACTTGAGCAATCACATATTTATTCTTGAAGGATTCAATATCATCCCAGGTATAGCCCAACTCTAGTAATATCTCTTCGGTATGTTGTCCCCATTCCGGAGCTGGGGTTCGGTAGGTCCCGGGAGTTTCGGTAAATTTCTGAGGAGCTGGAAGAAGTTCAATTTGCCCCCAGACTGGATGGTCAAATGTTTCGATGACATTGTTAGCCTTGGCTTGCGGGTCTGCTAGAGCTTCCACCGGTGTCTGGACGGGTGAATATACCAGATCGCTTTCGGCTAGCTTTTCTTTCCATTCTTTCATAGTGAACTTAGCAAATATATCATCTAACATCTTGATTAAGGTAAGCTTATTTTCTCTTCTCGCTTCCATAGAATTATAACGAGGATCATCTTTAATGCTTTCCAGTCCCATTGTTTTACAGAACCGTTCCCAATAATGATCGGATTGCATATTGTACAGCAAGATCCATCGGTTATCTTTGGTTTTGTAGAAGTTGGCAATAGGATTATCGGCTGTTTCCCTGTTATGCCTGGGTGGATTCTCATGTGTGGCCAGAGCCGCCATGGAATCCGCTGCCAGCGCCCAAACGCCGTTGTTGAATAAGTTGGTATATACCGCTTGCCCGATTCCTATTTCTTTACGAGCATAAAGGGCTAGAACAATACCACAGGCACAGAACATACCTGAAGGTATATCCCCAAATCCTCCTCTGGGCCAGATTGGTACATCATTTGAATCCGCTGTCATATAGGTTATTCCGGACTTGGCAAAATAGCAGATTCCATCAAATCCGGGCATGTCTTTTTCTGGGCCTTTGGTGCCATACCCGGTAATGAGGGCATAAATGAGCTGGGGGTTAATGGCTTTTATTGTCTCATATTCTATATCAAATTTTTTTACATCTCTAGTTCTCATGGCAGCCAGGAGAACATCCGATTTGGTCACCAGCTTTTTTAGTATCGCCTGCCCTTCTTTGGAAACAAGATCCAGAGTAATACTTTTCTTGTTCATGTTTGGCTGTTCAAACATGAAATTATATTTGCGTTCGTTGAGAAACGTAGTTCCTATACCACTCTGGAGTCCCCTAATTGAATCACCCCGGATAGGATGCTCGACTTTAATAACTTCAGCTCCCCATTGGCCTAATAAGCCGGCGCACATTGGGCCAGCCCCCCATTGGGTAATATCTATGACTCTAATCCCTTCAAGTATTCCTCTGGATTGCATTATCCCTTCCTCTAAATATCAATAGGGTTTCCCAACTTTCGTTTTCGATTGAACTTATGTTACTAATTATATTGCGGATTTGAGTAGATGTCTATTATTCATCAATGGTTTTAGTACCGAACATATTTTTTGTTTTGGAGGATACCTCGCAATAACAGGAGAGTTGATCAAAAAGGGAATAATCAAGACATATTCAGTAATGCTCCCTTTAGTCATTTATAAGACTGTATTCAACTGTCTGGTGAGTAAATATATCGGTATGCAAATATACCATATTGAAAAAAGATTTGTCAAGTGAAATTTCGCCTTAGAATATCGATACAACCAGCCTGTATAACACTAAAAGCCCCTCCCCATTACATCCGCAACAATAGCTTTTTCGGTAACTTTTATTATGTGTACATGCCCGTCCTTGACAAGCATCCTCTTATATGCTAAATTATATAACCAATAACTTATTTACTGACTGGATATTTAGTATACTTTTATGGTTATAACTTGTCCGCCTTTATATTGTAACAAACAGGTATAGGTTTTATGTGCCTGTGATCAGTAAATAGGAAAAACGTTAAGGGAGAAGATGCTGGTGGGAAAACTAGCAGGTAAAGTAGCGGTGATAACCGGGGGCGGCGGTGGTATCGGCGGAGCCGTAGCGATGGAAATGGCTGCCGAAGGGGCCAGAGTTGTTGTTAACGATTTCGGAAAAGATGAGAAAGGCAACAACTATGCCGATATTATGGTGGATGCGATCAAGAAATCCGGGGGTGCAGCTGTAGCTAACTATGACGATATCTCCACCATGGCTGGTGGTGCCAACCTCATCCAAACGGCCATCGAAAACTTTGGTCGTGTTGATATCCTGTTAAATACGGCGGGATTTTCCCGGCGTGGGCCGATGGTGGATATGCCTGAAGAGGACTGGGATTCAGTTATAGCGGTCCATCTGAAAGGGCATTTCAGTTGTAGCCAGGCGGCTGCCAGAGAGATGATCAAGCAAAATAGTGGTGGTCGTATCATCAATGTCTCCTCGGTAGCGGGCTTTGGGTTCATGGACGTACCCTTTTTCGGAATATCCTATGCCACTGCCAAGGCTGGAGTGGTGGGTTTCACCGGGAAGCTATGTGGAGAACTCAGTAAATATGGTATAACGGTCAACGCCATATTCCCCAATGCCAGGACCAAGGGCTTTCCTGAAGAGAGACCTGGAGCCGATACACCGGACCACATGGCACCATTAATCGTTTATCTGGCTACGGACGAAGCCAAGGATATCACCGGTCAGCTCTTCCATATTGGCCCCGGTGAAGTGGGCCTCTTCCCGCGGCCAATCCAGCAGCAATCCATTCTTATACGTAAGATGGGTAAATGGACCGTGGATGAACTTAGCAAGGCTGTTCCACAGATGATGCCGCGACAGGGACCGCCACCCGGAGGAACAGGTGGGCCTGGCGGACATGGTGGACCGGGCGGACCAGCAGGGTCAGAGAGACCACCGCGGTAAACGTCTTGGTTTTACCGGGAAGGTTAGAGTATTTTAAGATAACTTAAATTTAATTAAAGGGGGTGCTAAATAAGAAATAAGGATATAGCGTCAGGATAGTATCTTTATTAAGGAGGTTAAACTTGTGAAAAAGGGATTATACAGAAAACTGGTTTATCTCGGGGTGGCCTTGTGTGTTATTGCTTCCATGATATCCATCACCGGCTGCGGTGAACCTACCAAAACCACCACACCGACAGCTACCCAGCCAACCATTACCCAAACGGCCAGTCCTACTGCTACACCCGGGCCGCAGTACGGCGGAACCCTGAAAATTCTGGCTGGCACCGGACAGACTAATATCGGGAATCCAGCAATTGGGTCGCCACCGTTCAACCCCTTCATTCCATCGCCTGGGCTAGAGAGCTTGATGAACCGGGCTGATGATGGCAGCCCCGTGCCATTCTTGCTTGAAGGCTGGGATCTTGACAGAGACGCCATGACCCTTACCATGCACTTAAAGGAAGGGATCCGGTTCCACGACGGCACCCCATTTAACGCCGAGGCGGTCATCTGGTGTGCCCAGGCCCTCATAGATTCAAAGCAGGGGGAGCTGCCGAATGTAGCCTCAATGGAAGCCCTCGACGAATACACCGTCGTGGTACACATGTCAACCTGGGACATCCTGATGGTAAACTACTTCGTGCTCAAGGCGGGGAACATGTACTCCCCCACGGCCGTCCAGACGAACGGCGCGGAATGGGCCATGAGTAATCCGGTGGCAACCGGCCCCTTCAAATTCGTGAGTTACGAAACAGATGTCAGCCTCAAATACACGAGGAACGACGACTACTGGCAGGAAGGAAAACCCTACCTCGACGGCATAGAATGGATATATGTAGCCGACACGATGACGCGGGTAGCTTCTTTCGAGGCGGGCGAGGCACAAATAGTCACCGGCCTGACTGCCGTGCAGGCTGACGAACTGAAGAAGACCGGTGACTACGTTGTAACGAAAGCTCCTACGCAAATCTTCTCACTCTACATGGACAGCGTCAATCCAGATTCTCCCTGGTACAAATTGGAGGTACGGCAGGCCGCAGCCCATGCCATTAACAACCAGGCAATATGTGACGCCTTTGGCTACGGCTTCTACGAGCCCGCCAACCAGATCGGTTATCCTGGGTACCCCGCGTATAACCCAGATGTCGTTGGCTACGACTACGACCCCGACCTGGCCAGGCAAATGCTGGCAGACGCCGGCTACTCCGAAGGCTTCGATACCACGATTTGGTTTACAAGTGGCGGCGATAACAGCGTATTCGAGGCGATACAGGGGTATTGGGAAAAAGTGGGTATACGTACCACATTGGAAATTGTGGATTTCCCCAGGCTTCTTGAGATCTCCACCAAGGGCTGGTTTAACGGCATACAGACCTTCCTGGCACCTTTCGTGCCGCTCGGCTACCCGCCAGCCAAGAATATAACATTCACCTTCTCACCAACGTCGATTTTCTCGGTTTCCGTTATGCGCCCGGACGAAGTCGAGGAGTTGAGAATTCAAGCCCTGGGTGCCGATACCGAGGAAGAGTCGAACGAAATCTGCAAAGAAATCAACCGGCTGCTCGTCGATAAATACTGTGTCTTAATCCCGATTTTTGTTTCGCCCAGCATCGCTGCCAAGGTTCCATGGGTGCATGATGACAGAATCTTCGACACGTGGCAGGAACAGTGGTTCCCGGCAGATGCCTGGTTGGAGCACGAGTAAACTTAGAATATAGTAAGTAAGTAAAGTAATTAGGTAATCAAGTCACTTGAGGGGGCTTGCTTCCACTTCTCTGAAAAGAGAGGATGGGGGTGAGCCCTCTCGTCTAATATTTAGTCGGCAAAAGGCTATAAGGCTCAGGCAGGGTTGGGAGATTTCTTGTCGTGAGTCTTGATTTATTGTAAACTATATTCAGGTCACCTTTAATTTTTTATAATGAATGTAAGAAAGGCTGGTCTTTCCGTGTACTCAAGAAAAGTAAAAAATACCGATACGGCTGAAAATAGAATGACCGAAATAATAGATGCGGCCTTGAAATTATTCGCCCAGGAAGGTTATCATTCAACCACTCTGGATGCGGTAGCTTCCGAAATCGGCGTCACTAAAGCGGCCCTTTATTATTATTTTCGCAATAAAGAGGAAATAATAAGGGCTATTCTGAATCGAAGTATAGACCGCATGAAACAAGTCCTGGGATTGAGAAAATCCTCTTTATCCGCTAGAGAAAAATTACGTCAATTGATCGTATACCATGTTATATTCGGGACTGATAATGCTGACCTGGCAAAAATCACTTTTGAGCAGCTAAGTATACTTCCTAAAAGATCACGTGAGGTCCATAAGCGTAAACAGAGAGAGGTTGTGGCACTTTTACAGGATCTTTTACGCCAGGGTATTGATGATGGGACTATAGCTGTTGATAATACCAAAATGACTGCCATTGCCATCCTTGGTATGTGCAACTGGACATACCACTGGTATAAGTCGCAAGGGAAGTTGAGACCAAGGCAAATAGCAGATATATATGTTAACCTTCTGGAAAATGGATATCTAAATAAACCACCTTCTCCGAAAGAGTAAAACTAAAATTTGGAAAGTATCTGGGGGCTACGGGGCCAAACTAAAACCCTCAAAGGTCGTGCGTCCGTGGCAATGGCCTCCTGCCAAAACATCAAACGGTCACCGGTTTAAACCTGGGTAATGTAACCTCCGCAGTTACATCGTCAAAGACCGCTTCCACGCGCATCCCTATATATAAGTCATTATTATCACAACCAATAACACTGGAAATGAGTATAGGTCCTTCGTCCAGTTTGATCCAGCAAACATTATAAGGTACTTCATCTTTCCAGGATGGATGGTAGACCTGGTGTATGATCGTGAAGGTGTATATCTCCCCCTGGCCGGTGACTTCGACCCACTCCATCACGGGATGTTCACATTTCATACAGTCGATAGCGGGCCAGTAGTAAGCTCCACAGTTGAGGCACTTATATGCCTTGAGTTTATGTTGCTTTGTACCATCCCAGAAAGGCCTGGTGGTTAAAGTTATCGGCGGTAACGCTTTTGCATACTCCGTAGCCATTTCTACCTCCGTAAAATGAAGCAGGCGGCCGCCAGGCCAAAATCTACAGCACTCAAACCGCCGGTTACCAGGCAGATTTCAGCGTCTTTCACCTGACATTCACCAGCTTCGCCTCGCAACTGCCGTATCGCTTCTATAAAATGAGTCCAAACATGCAGGTAGCCCCAGGACAGCTCCGTGCCCGAAGTGTTACAGGGTATGGCGCCACCCAGCCGGATATTCCCCGCTTCGATGAATGCTCCCTCTTCTCCCCTATGACAAAATCCGTAGCCCGATAGCTGGTCGATGATATTGATGGTAAAGGCATCGTAGAACTGTGCGACATCTATATCCTTGAGCTCTATGCCTGCCATTTTGAGAGCTTTTTCTCCCGATTTCTTAGCCATTTCACCATCAAACTGGTATACGGCTTCTATCGATTGTGCCGCCTTACCCATAGAGAAGTCCTGGGAATACCCCATAATATACACCGGGGGACGTCTTAAGCTCCGGGCTTTTTCGGCGGTAGTGATTATCAGAGCGGCGGCGCCATCGTTAACCAGACAGCAATCCCGGGCCCGCAACGGTTCTGCGATGTACCTGGAATTCAGATAATCTTCCATGGTGAGTTTCTTATCGTACATTACCGCCTCGGGACGTTTATTGGCGTAATCCCGCAGTGTGGTAGCCACTGCTCCTAGATGCTGCTCGGTAATACCGTATAGATGCATGTATCTCTTGGCCCAGCCAGCGGCAATGGCGGCGGCGCCAAATAGGCCGTAGGCTCCTTCTAAGCTCTGTCCACCCATAGGTCCTCCAGCCATTGGCCTCGATGTGCTGGTGGCATAGACGAGCATTACCGTGTCACATACGCCAGTCTCCAGTGCTCCGATGGCTGAAAGGAAAACGCCGATGCCATGAGTGCCGGAACCCTCCAGTTGCCAGATTAATTTGGCGTTTATGCCGATATCCCGCACCACCTCCGTAAGGCGCCCGGTGCCGGGTGCCTGCTGACAGATGAAGCCGGTGATATCTGACTTTTTCAATCCGGCGTCTTCGATAGCCAGTAGTGCTGCCTGGACGGCAAGTTCGTGCCCGGTTAGTTCTGGCAGTCTCCCCATTTTAGTGAAGCCTGACCCTGCAAACGCGTACTTATCCTTGATACTCATGGAGACCCTCCTGTAAGAGTACGCTGCCCTTTTTCAATGCCGGTTCATATCCCAACGCTACCTAGAGGACCCGTTAGGATATTAACCGGTACTTGATCACTTTTAAGAAGTTCGTATTTAGTTACGACGCATATGAACCATATAACGTCTATAAATGGTTATATAATTCCCGATTAAATCCCGTCTTTGGCGCGAACGTATAACTTTTTGCCGTCTTCCAGGGTCTTCAAATACTCACCGGTAAAGCAAACGTTCTGGAATATGATGGGCTTATCGACTCTATGATACGTTAGCGGGCAATGCATCATACCCTTGGGAATGTAGATAATGGTAGGTTTGGTGATGACCTGCTTTTCGCCTTCCTCACCGAGGTAAAACCAGACTTCTGCCTGGAAGTCACTGAGGTCGCTCGGGTCTCCGCCATAAAAGTGGGCGCACTGGTCATAATCATGGGAATGCGGCACCTGCTCCATCATGAAAGGTTGGGTAATATAGGTCAACCTCATCCAGTAGTTAATGCCACCAAAGTGAGTCGAACCGTCAAAGGCCAGCCTTTTCGGCCCTTTCTTGTTGGTCATTTTACCAGTTTTTGGGTCCCTCATCGGAAATCCATCGATTACAAAGTCATCCGCGAGGTATTTCGCATACTTTAGTTTTGCCATGGTACCCTCCTTTGTCCACTTTAATAAAGGTTACTATGCTTCACTGCGAAAAATCAATGAAGCTTTTTAGCTCCTCGGTTTTCAGTATACCAAATTTGATACCACTTAGCCGACTCTACCGCTGGATGATATGCTTCCAAACAGCATCACGTTCGGTAGATCCGGCTTGAGCGACATCACAAAGAAACTACATAGCGGTCCCCGTGAGTTAAGATAAAGTTATTGCTTTAATCTGAGTGTATTCTTCCTGGCCTAAGACGCCATTGGTTTTCCCGAAGCCGCTCTCTTTATAGCCACCCCACACCAATCCCATCGAGTGTTGATTTACGGTAACGGTGCCGGCCTGTAACTCATTGGCAAACATCCGGCCTTTAGCCAGGTCTCTCGTCCATACGGAAGCTGCCAGGCCATAGGTATTATCATTGGCCAGTTGTAAAACCTCTTCCTCTTTGGAGTACTTCATAATGCAGGCGACTGGGCCGAAGATTTCTTCCCTGGCAAGTCTCATATCCTGGGTAACATCGGTGAAAACGGTGGGCACTACATAAAAGCCTTTATCCAGCGGGGGTTTCGTAGGCCTTTTTCCGCCCAGTACCAGCTTGGCACCTTCCTCGACGCCTATCTTGTAATAGCTTTCTATTTTATCGCGGTGTCCGGCGCTTACCACCGGCCCCATTTGAGTGGCTTTATCACGCGGTACGCCAACAACATGCTTTTTCGAGCCTTCGACAAACTTCTCAATGAACTCATCATAGAGTTTTTCATGAATATAGAACCTGCCCGGTGCGCCGCATATCATACCGGTGTTCATGTAACAGCTCATTATGCCACCACCCACAGCCCGATCCAAATCAGCATCTTCGAGAACAATAAACGGATTCTTGCCTCCGAGTTCCATCGTAAGACGTTTTACCGTCTTACTGGCGGCAGCCATTATCGCTTTACCCGTCTCGCAACTTCCGGTGAAAGATACCATGCCAACACCGGGGTGGGAAGCTAGTGCTTCACCGACGGAGCCTCCCGGCCCGGTTACGAGGTTCACCGCACCCGGGGGCAGGTCAGTTACTGTGGCTATTATCTCAATGACTTTTTGTGCGGTGAGTGTACATATGCTGGGTGGTTTCACCACGCAGGTATTTCCAGAAGCAAGTGAAGAGGCTATCTTACTGCCAATCATAATAGGAACGTTCCATGGCTCAATGGCGGCACATACCCCAATGGGTTCACGCTGATAATACCTAATTTCACGGTTGTTCTGGGATATCTCACACTCCCCGAATACGGTAGTAGCAAGGTCGCCGGCACGATCGAAAGCCATGGGCGCCATACGACCCATCCCATTAGCCATTGAAACGGGCGTACCGTGGTTGAGAATATCAATATCGATAATCTCTTGAACACGTTCCATCAGTGCAGCCGAAATTTTCTTCAATATTCTGGTGCGTTCCATCTGTGGGAGTTTTGACCAGATCGGGAAAGCTTTCTGGGCAGCTTTCACAGCTTTATCAACATCCCTTTCATCTCCCAACGCGACTTGCCCAATTACTTCTGCGTTATCCGGATTGTAGTTTGGATAAGTTTTACCTGATTCCGCATCTACCCACTCTCCGCCGATCCACATTTGATACTTTTGCATTAAACTATATGTCCTCCTAGTTTTTATTGTTTGACATTCGACTATTTATGATGTTAAACCGGCTCCTCTTACGTAAAAATGGCGTGCCAGCATTGCTAAACTGATGTTTAGTTTTTTATTTCCTTGAATATTTAAGGCAGCGTTGCGCTACACATCAATTGACCTGATGATCTCATCAGATCAATTTGTTCAATAATGACAATCAGTGCCTTTAGGCATTGCCTTTTTAGGGGCTCGTTTGGCCGCTGTCAATACTAATGGTCTGAGCGGTGATATTACTCGATACGTCTGAAACCAGAAACAGCACTGCATTGGCAATATCCTCAACTTTGGTAATCTTTCTCCCGGGAGGTCCCGGCATTTGCCCTGTCTCACGCACCTGGGGCGGCAACTGGGGTGCACGTTCTTTGCTGTAGAAATTAGTCAAGGTTAAGCCCGGGGCGATACCATTGACATTAATTCCCGAAGCGGCTCCTTCTGCGGCGATAGCGCGGGTGAAACCAACAACTCCAGACTTGGCTGCGGAATATCCAGAACCGCCGGGCATACCGGTCCGGGCAACATTGGACGAAATATTTACAATCTTGCCGGATTTCTGGGCAATCATACCGGGTAAAACGGCCTTGGTACAATATATGGTTCCCATAAGGTTTAGATTTATCTCTTGTTCGATGTCTGCCAGGTTGGCTTCAGCCAGGGGTCCAGAGAAGGTTGTCCCGCCGGCAGCATTAACCAGGATATCGATTCTACCGAATTCCTTTATCCCGGCCTCCACCATTGCCTTAACTTCGGCGTTCTTCAAAACGTTGGCTTTTTTCACAAAAGCCTTTTTTCCTAAGGCCCTGATTTCTTTTCCAGTCTTTTCTGCGCCGTCCAGGTCGATATCCGTAACGATGATATCACACCCTTCTTTAGCCAGAAACAGGGCAATCGCCTTGCCCATACCTATCTGGCTGCCAGCACCGGTTACCAGAGCTACTTTGCCCTGAAGTCCTAATTCCATTGTCTCCTCCTTTAGATTATTCTCGAGATTATTCCGGTCTGTCTTTTGTACTATGTAATCATGCCGATTGCATAGTTATTAATCCCATTGAAATTAGAATCCTTTTTCGCACATGTCCCTTGTCGGTATGACGTCCGACTGATCACTTTATTTCTTGGCTTTTAACGCGACTAGGGGGTTTATTACCTTCTTCATAATAGAAGCCGACCATCTTGGTCGGTGGACAGCCAATAACCGCACATTAGATAAGTTGGTTAAAATGTCGTGACAATGATCACAAGACAGGGACATTAAAGTTATATCCACTTTCTGGTCAGTAAATAGGTTATTGGTAAGATAGATTAGCATATCAGGGGATGATTGTCAACTTCATCGTTGACTCAAAATTAACTGTCGAAAAGAGTATCATTGCGTTAAAATTAGTATTGTCGGAGGAAGTAAAATCCACCTGGCGACCGGGTATGAACGTACGGCTAGAGAAGAATTACTGTTTGACTAAACGTGGCGGAGGATATATAATCGAGTACACTCTCCCGAGCCCCTCGAGCCAACGGTGCCCGGCTCCTGAAATTATTATGAGCGTGGAACTAAATACTGAACGGTATCGCTGCCCGGGGGAAGGCCGGTAGATAAGCATAAATAAAAACAGCTAAAGGAGGTTATCAGAGTATGAAAAAAACTAAATACGGAAAACACATAATGTCTAAAAAGCTCTATTTTAAGTTTCCACGTGGTTACGTCGGAACATCTTTACTCTCACATAAAGGTGAATTGAATCCTAACGTCTGCTTTGGTTATCATTGCATCAATAATACGGAGTATAAACACCCGGAACCTCATACGCACGATTTCGATGAACTCCTTGGCTTCGTCGGAGGGAACCCGCTAGATATAACCGACTTCCCAGCGGAGATACACTTTTGTTTAGGGGAAGAACAGGAAGAGCATATAATAACCGAACCCTCGATGATTTCTATTCCGGCAGGGCTGGTCCATTGTCCGCTAACCGTCACCAGGTGCGATAAACCTATTGTGATGTTGGAAATATCACTAACCAAACATTTCGATAGTTCGGAAATGAAGGCAAAGCGAAAAAGAGAAGCAGCCAAGAAAAAGTCGGCAGTAAAACGAAACTAATTTAAGGCAATATCGCCTATATTTACGTCGTTTCTTACTTCGATATTGTCGAGTGTCTTGACCGGATGGCCCTCGGCATGTATTTCCAGGGAATAGATGCCCTCTTTCACATCCTTGAACCAGAATCCCCCGAAGCTGTCGGTATTAGTGGTATACTCTTCACCGTGGCTCGCACCGGTGAGTACGACGCGGGCATCTGAAATACACGAATCTTTCTGCGCGTCGTATACATCCCCGGTAATAAACGGTTTCGGTAAACCCAGGTAATATACCCTTGGTTTCGTACTTGAATCGGGCTTTAATAACTCCGCCCGGCCGATCAATTCTTTTAGTTCTTCTTCCTCGCCGAATTGTAAAGCCCCGGTAGGGCAGACTTCGACACAACGCGGTTCTTTCCATCCCCTGTCCAGCAGATGGGCGCAGAAGGTACATTTCTGGGCAATGTTGAGAACCTCGTTGAAATATATCACACCGGGATACGGGCATGCATCGATACAATCCCTCCGTCCAGAGCATTTCCCGGGGTCAATAATCACTATTCCGTCATCCCGCTTGTATATCGCCTGTTGTTTGCAGGCGCTGATGCAAGGCGCCTCATCACAGTGCTGGCATAGCGTGGGGAGATAGGTGATTTTAACCTTCGGAACCGTTCCCCTGACCATATCGGTGATCTTCATCCAGAATTGGCCGGTATCCGGCTGCGGCTTGGCATAGGGAGTCCAGTCGTTACCGACATGTTCATCCTTGCAGGCAATTTGGCAATTATAACAACCATTGCACTTGGCAATATCAATAACTAAGACTTTCGTGCTACTTTACCTCCAGGTAAGAATCTACACACGGTCCCGCCGCAGGATGGAAGGTCTTCTTGAACGCTTCAGGGTACCGGTCTCTCAGTTCATCAAGATTAGCCCGCTCAATTTCAACGAGAAAACCGCTGACCGCCATACCGCAGACATTCCGCGACGTAGTGTTCCGGGGAGTAATAGCATTAATAGCTCCACCCCTGTCAATTTCACCGGGGATGATCGGATCATATTTCGCTCCGTGGTCCTGGCTGACAACGCCGGGCATTATTCTCTCGGTCACATAAGCCCCGGCCAGCACAATACCCCGTTCGTTATAAACCTTGACCACATCACCGTTCCGGATACCTCTTGCGGCGGCATCCCCGGGATTGATCCAGACCGGTTGATACTGGTAGCCGTCCGCTCCCCTGACTTTACAGGTGGGTATTTCCCGTAACCAGGAGATATCTTCATGGTTGGCATGCACCCCCCAACGGGGATGGTTGGACATCATCAGCAAAGGATATGTTTCAGCCCTGGGATGTAAAAGGCTTTCCTGGTGCGTCTCGCCGTATGGTATCCAGTGAGGGACCGGTGGCCTTTCATCGTCATCAGGGAAATGCTCCTTCAAACCGACCGATTCGAATTCTATCTTCCCCGTCGGTGTCAGCAGCGGATTCGCCTCGGGATCTTCGTAGAACGGCCTCAGCCCCGGTGGGTCTTCCTTCCAGTTCGGCGCTACCGGTACCACCCAGTACTTCTTTTCCTTCACTTCTTCCCACTTGACCATGTTCTGGAGGCGGCAATGATCGAAGCACTCTTTTATCCATTCGTCTACCGTTTTTCCGCCCGTATATTCCTCGGCCAGGCCCAGTCTTTCCGCGATGGCGCACACGATCTCGTAGTCACTCATGCTTTCGCCGATGGACTCAATGCACTTTTCTTCCGGGAACAGTACGGTATATTGCCCGCTTAGGTTATCAAAGGAAATATCATCTTCTTCAAATACGGTATTAGCCGGCAAGATGATATCCGCCAGCATGCAATCGTTTTCCATCCATGGGTGCTGGGCCATCACAAACTCTATTTTTGGATCCCGGAAGGCTTTTACGATCCGGTGCCCCTCGTTCCAGCAGGTTACCCAGCAGGGAGAATCCGTCCAGACCATGTGGATCTCCGGATTATTTCCCATGGGGAAGGTATAATGTACAAACTGGTTTTCCCGGTTGGTCGTTTCGGATTCACACCCGTACCAGCTTATCGGCGGGTTGAGTATCGCATCCGGTACCAGCGTCTTGGGAATGAATGATTCATTGACATCAGCGATGTATCCCCCGCGGTACCCCGCATGTAGGTCTGGACGCATAACCGCTTTCGGCAGCGGATATTGACCGCGGCGGTCGAACATACCCCATTCAAGCATCTTTACCTGCTGTACTCCCGGTTTACCCAGTCCCTGCATGGCTAGTAGCAAGATTTGAAGTCTAGCCGGTTCGGTTGAGTACGGCCCTCTGATACCGGGTCCGCCGTTACCGATAACAACGGAAGTCCTTTTTGATGCCCACAGCTGTGCCAGGGCAGTTGCCGTGCGCGCTGGGACCCCGGTTATCTCGGCAGCCCATTGCGGTGTTTTGGGGATGCCGTCTTCTTTCCCCAGTACATATTCGGCGAACTTGTCAAAACCGTGCGTATGCGTGGCCACATAGTCTTTATCGTACGTCCCTTCGGTAATCCATACGTACGCAATCGCCAGGTATAGCGCCGCATCCGTATTCGGCCTGATGGGAATCCAGCGGTCGGCATGGACTCCTGCGGCATAGTTTAAATCCGGTGCGATATAAATTTGCTGGATACCCAAGTCAGTGAACCAGTAGCTCAGTCGGCTAGCCAGCTGTCCGCCCCAACCCCAGGGGGTGGTTTCCTGGTCACAGCCCCAGAACAGCAGCAATTCGGCATTTTCTGCAATGTCCGGCATCACATTCGCCTGCGGCACCTGCTGCCCCACCGGTTCCATTCCCCACACGTGTTTGCCGCCCCACACCCATCCTTCCCAGCTATCCGGATTCCTTGATTGTAGCGTATAACCCCCCAGCAGCTTCAGCAATCTCCGACCGCAGCCGTGAGAGGCATGAACAGTCTTGTTCTCGCCGTGGCAATCCGATTGATACAATATAGCGTTGGTCGTATATGTTTTTTTGATTCTGGTGATTTCATCGGCAATAATATCCAGGGCTTCATCCCAGGATATCCACTCATACTGGCTTTTTCCCCGGTTCTTGATATTCCGGTTACCCTTGTGGTCAAAATCCACCCTTTTCATCGGGTACCTGATACGGTTGGGGGAATAGCATCGCTTTTTATAAGAAAGCGTCAGTGGCGGAATCAGGGTCTTCATTGTAGGTTCAAAAGTCTGGCCGCGCGCTTCGATTTTCCAGGGATTGAATTCTTTAGGATCGTACATCCAGTCGTAGTGTAGTGGTCTGATCCGGATTATTTTGCCGTCTTTCACATCAACCACGGAAGCGTTGGATCCGTAGGACTCTCCGCACCAGCTGATGTCTTTAATATATGACTCTTCTCTCGTTGTTTCGTTCTTCAACTGATAATGCCCTCAGCTTTGTTATGGGCAGACCTGGTTAAGCTTGCCCGATTTTAAGATATATTCCGTACCTACTCTCAGAACAGCTTTCCTGCTAAATACTAATATAATACTAAACAAGTAATTAGTCAATACATTGACTATTATATCTTGATAGTCGATAAATATACAGGAATTGATTGACAATAATTTAATCGATGAGATACTATTGCTTCATGAATACACCCCCAAAAACAGGTGCTAATGATTCTCGCCATCTCGCCACCGTTCAGTATATCGATAATACGGGGAGGTTCCCGCGGGTTAGATTATTCTTCAGGCTGCTTACCTTTGCTGATACTCTTAATAAATATGCCGGCATAGAAGTAAGGGAAAAAGGTGATAACCGTACCGGACTAGCTGTTTTGCAGATTTTACTCAAATATCCGGATGGTATCTCTCAGCAAGAGATAGCCAAGCAAACGGGTAGAACCAAGCAGGCAATTGTGATGGCGATTAACAAACTTGAGCAGCAAAACTACCTTCAAAGACGTTCGAATAGCTACGATAGAAGGATGAATTCCATTATTATTACCCAAGAGGGGATTGATCATCTCAACGAAGTGTTCCCCCACACTCTGGCCATGTGTGATAGTGTTTTATCATCTTTTAGTGATGAAGAAATCGATCAATTCATCACCCTCAGTGGAAAATTGACGAAACGGCTGTGGCAGCAGATCGAAGCTGAATCATCGGAATTTGAACAGCGTGTAGAAGAGGAATAACCGAATATTCCCGTGCCCACCATCATGCCGGACTGTGCTTAAGATGAAGGGAAAAGGGGCAGGGTTCAGGCAGGTGGTGCAGGTTATATCAATTGTCTCCCCTTCTAGAAGTAGGCCTATATCTGATGCGCTGAGATCAACAGAGAGTCCGCGGCCGCACCTGTCGCAAGCGAAACGCCATGTACCTTGTAGTTCCTTCAGCGAATCCTTAAGGCCAGCCGCAAGTGCCCTTGCCTTGGAGCCGGCGTATTCTTTCCACTGCCCATCTTTCATTAGTTCGAGGCGTTTTTCGGCCCCTGCCTGTACTCTCCTCTCAAATTCAGCGGTCACGCGGTGGTTTACCAGTGCATTAACCTCCTTAAGGTAGTAGTTCTTGAACCAGTCTGGCCACTGATCCCTAGCACCCAACATGGCATCTGCAACTTGCCTTGCGCTGGAATCAATGACCTTTGCTATCTCAGGGGGCCACTCAGAACCGTTAAGTACTTGTATCAGGCTCTCGTGAACCAGAGTCGGCATTCGGCTTCGCATATCCTTTTCTAGTGCTGCCAGGCATTCTTTTACCCTTCTCTCAATCTCGCCTTCCTCGGCATGGAGGAATTGGTCTCTTATCTCCTCCAAGGAGAGGTCGCCGCTGTCAGGAAAATTCACTTTAAATTCCTTTAGCGACAACAGCTCCTTCTGGGCGTCATCGAGCCTACTGGCCAGCTCCCTAACCTCGCCCTCGCTTTTCGTGAGGCGTGAAGAAAGCTCGTTGTTCGTAGAAACTTCGCTTCCCAGTTCGGCTATCTTTTTCTTCAGCTGGGCTACTTCTGTTGCCAGACAATCCCTTTCCCGCTTGACCCGAGAGTAACGCCTCAGTGCCTCGAGTTCCTTTACGTACTTTTCCAGAACTTTAAATTCGTCCTTTATCACTACTCACCTCCCCGACGAGCATCAGCAACGCCCAGATGAAGACATCTGCAAGCTCCACCTCGGTGTATTCACCAATACTGTAGTATTTCTTGGTAATCTCCCGGGGCGGTCTCAGCTTCGGGTTGAGATTCTTACGGCACCAGGCGAGGCCTATCATCAGATATTGCACCACGACCTGGAGACTTAAATCAGCCACCAGGCTGGAGATGGCCTCTTCGCTCAGGGGCAGTTTGACAAAATAGCGGGTGAACTTTAGCTCCTCTTCCAATTTACCCATCTCCGCCTGCGTATCACCCCACTTCCTGATGTCATCGTGGAGGCCACGACACAGCTTCTTTACCTCAGCCACTGCTGAACTCCTCATGCTGTTGATCTGCTTAACTCCTGAATCCCTGAGGGAAGTGATTGACTGCCTTACTTTAGCCAGCTCACCCTGAAGCTCTCTAAGTGCTTGCACCTTTTCCCCTAGCTCTTGTGCTACCCTGTCGAGTTCAGCCCTTCTTGCTGTTAGTGCCTTCTCAACACTGCTGAAATCCGCGACTACTTCTTCGAATGATTCAGGAGCAACCCCAGCCGCGGTAAGCATTCTCTCATAGGAGACTATTGTCGGCGGTAAAACGCCCTTACGTCGCAGAGATTTTATCGCCGCTATTCCTTCAGCGATCTGTTCTGAGGTCAGCCCCAGCTTTTGAGCGAGCCCGGCTAGCGATTCCCTCTCTACCGTCAGGCTCTTGACTTCTTCGGAACGTTTTCCCTTGGTCGCCTCCATTCCAATGACGGCCTCATAGGTTTCGAGATATCCAAAGAATCTATTGACAGCCTCCCCTGTACCGTGCTTCTGCGCTATCTCACTCAGGCGGTCTCTTAGCCGGTTTAATTGATCCCGTGGAAAACCAATCTCATCCAGACCCCTTAGCGTCTCAGTCTTGTCGGCAACTTGCTTTTCCAGAGTCATCATTCTTTCCTGAAGCTGGCTGGTTTCCTCTTTGAGCTTGCTCTTCTCGGTTTCAAGTTGAGCCATCTCCTCCTGGCACTGCTTGACTTGCTCCCCCAACTCTTGGATGCGATCCTCCTGCTCCTTTTCTTTCACTGCCATGGCATTCAGCCTGCCTTGAAGCCTGACAGACTCTGCTTCAAGGCGGTGGTTTGCTTGAGTGAGTTCCTCTCCCCTTCCGTGAAGTTTGGTCTCCTCAGCTCTCAGCTCTGCTAGCTCTACCCTCAGCCTCTCTAGCTCGGCAGAGGAGGTCCTGAGGCTTTCTAAGGTCTGCTCATAGCTAAGACCTTCTTTTTCCAACTTTGACAGTTTGCTTGCCGCCTGGATGATCTGGCTGCGGGAAAATTCTTCCTCGGGAACTGCTCGGCACATTCTTATCCATGATTCAAGATACGCTGGTTCTACACCCAGCCCGATGAGTTTCTTTAACAAGATGAAGAGGGAAGCAGCTTCAATGATAGTAATGCCTGCCTTGCGGAGACCAACCGTCAGTTCTCTGAGCTCGTTCACCAAATCAGTCACCTGTTCAAACTGGGGGAATTCTCCGACTCTGAGCGCCTCTACTACTGCTGCCACACTTCCTTTTGCTACGCCTGTTTTCTCGGCGATATCATCGTAGGAAAAACCTTCGAAGTAGAGTTTTACCACCTCAAGCTTTCTGTCTAGAGTTATCTCCCTGCTCACTGTTCTTGCCTCCTTCACCGCCTACGGTTTTACTCGGTCTGCTAGTCAAGCTAGCTGCCTAACTGAATGAACAACTGAACAAAGTTTTGAACATCTAGGTACTCCTAAGTTCTATCGTATTAGTCTCTTTCTCAATTACGCTATTATTTCGCTTCCCCCTTCTATACGCCAGTTTGAAGTCCATATTGTCTGCCGGAGAATAGCGACGGTGTGCCTCTTGAATACCACTTTGAGCCATGTTTACATAGATTCGAAGGACATCTAGTGTGGAATGCCCCATCATCCTTTGGAGACTGAAGACATCGCCGCCGTTTCTTAAAAACCTGACGGCAGCAGAATGACGTAAAGTATGAGGTGAGCACCTGACTCCTTCTATCCCAGCTTTCCTGCCGTAATAGGTCATAATCTTCTCCGCCCTATCTTTGGTTAGCGGCCTACCATCCTTGGTGAGGAAGAGGAAGTCGTATTTAGCCATCGCTGGTTCGGGACGGCATCGGTTAATGTAGCGCCAGAGGAGGCGCTGAACTTGCTTACCTATCGGAATAAGGCGCTCCTTATTACCTTTACCTACAACCTTCAGCATACCCTCATCCAACCAGAGATTGCCAAGCTTTAGATTACAGAGTTCAGATATCCTAAGGGCCGTATCAAGCAAGGTCAGAATGATGATATAGTCTCGGTATCCCTCAGCGGTTCTAGTATCTATGGCATTGAGTAACCCCTGGAACTGGGAGTCGGAGAAGGCAGGTATAACCTTTCCTGGTGGTCGTGGAATTTTCACTCGTTCAAAGGGGTTACACTCTATGATATTTTCGGAGACAAGCCATGATAAAAAGATCCTGAGACTGCGGAGGTAACAGTTAATGGTATACCCCGAAAGCCCTCTATCCTGGGTATGGTTGAAACGGTGGCCGGAGAAGCACATCTTCTGTTGTAGATAGAGGATGAATGCTCTAATCTGGTGCTGAGTAATCTGAGTTGCATCGGTGCTTATTCCCTGTGAAGCAAGGAAATCGAGAAAGTAATGCACGCTATTAGTGACAATAGCGATAGCATTAGGGCTCTTTCCTTCAGTAGCAGCACAAAGCTGATAGCCCTGAAGCAGGCCTCTTATGTCGGTGTAAAAATTTAACGAAGCAAGAGGTCTACCTTTACAAAGCTGATTTTTGGGGGTAAAATAGATATGATTTCGGGCGGTTAGCTCAGTGGTTGGAGCGCTTGCTTCACACGCAAGAGGTCACAGGTTCAAGTCCTGTACCGCCCACCATACCGTACAGTAGGCAGAACTCCCAATCCTTCTTCCTCCTGGTCGTCCGGAAGTATCGGAAACGTGTATTTAATTCGCCCCTCATTCCCCGTGACCTTGATTTCCTTTACGAAGCTCTTGATAAATGCTTTCCTTTCCAGCAGGTCGCTGGTATCGATGAACTGATGCAAATCTTCAACGTATTTTCGTACCACCTCCGGACTTACTAACTCAATCTTATGTTGAGACATAAGACCATCAAGTTCGGATTTCCGTGTTAGCAACCGGTCATGCTGCACTCTTAGCTCCTGCAGACGCGGTTTTAGCAAATGAAATTCGATATTACCGTTCTCAATGGCATTGTAAAGATTACCCAACCGCTGTTCTACTCTGCCAATCTCACTGATAATGGTATCCATCTCATCCCTGAATGAGCTTGAAGCAGCGTCCATCTCCTCATTAATTAAGTCGACCAGTTCGGACAAGTTCCCCGGGGTGAGAATATGTTCCTTGATTTTCGAGATCACCAGCCGCTCGAATTTAACACTGTTGAGGTAAGGAGTAGAGCACGCCCCTGCTCCCTTCTTCGTCAATGAGCCGCAAATATAGTATGAATACTTACCGCTTTTAGCATCCAGCCCTATCAGTGCCTTACCGCAACAGCCGCACCAGGTTAGACCACTCAACAGAAATCTACTGGTTGCCCGTCTCGGATGCTGCTTCTTCGGCGCCCGATCTCCCATAAGTTCTTGTGTTTTATTAAAGACCTCCTTGCTGATAAGTGCCGGAAATACGTTTTCAACTCTTTACAAACACGTGTATTTTACAAAAAAATTATATGACGGTATCGAGTTGGTCGCTAAAATAGAAAACGTGAACAGAAAAAAGGCAGCCGAGTTGCTGATGAAAGCCGGCCTGTCCAGCTATATGGGAGCGAAACTAACCGAATACATTAAAAACGATCAAGCTGCCAGAGAACAAAACCAAAAAATGAAAATGACTCGCTTCGTAATGATTTTGAGAAGATATGCCAGAGAACACGGCATGGATATTTCAAAAATTATTTGATGATGTTGCTACCTGGTTCGCAGGCTTTCCTCTTTAGGTGTTCGATGGCTTCTCGGTGATGATAGTACACAAGATGGCTTTTTGTGAGGTGAGAATAGATTGCACAAATGTCAGATTTGTGCAATCCACACTCACGTTTAACTGCTATTACACGTGAATTAAATCTGGCGTATAATCCATGTTATACGCATTTATTCACAGGTTGATTATCCAACTACCTATTTGATAGCGAGGTTTGAACAATAAGTCATAAGGTAAAATTTCAAGAACTAGCTCGTTTATCACCATCCCCGAGGCAAGGAATTAAAATAAAAGTCTTTTTATCCAGCTAACATATCCTATAAAGACTTATTCTCTTGTTTTTCCACTTCTTAATGGACTATAATCAGGTACGTCCTCATAGTTCCCCGGGTTATCGGCCACCCGCTCCTGAGGTTAGAATGCTGGTAACTCTAACTTAACAAGTGGTATCCCTTCAGGGGGCAGGTCAAGTGTAACAAATACTGCGAGCAAGGCAGTAATACATGTAAAACCCATTAGTAACTCCACAAGGGAAAACTTAAACCAGTTTTAGGAAATAGAAAACCAGGGGGCATAGTTATGGCAACGAAAAAGAGCAATCAGGGTAAGGGAAGACTTCCCCCGGTTCTGAAGAGGTTTGAGGGAAATCCCATTCTTAGGCCAGAACCCAAACACTGGTGGGAGTCAAAAGCGGTCTTCAACCCAGCCGCCATCTACGAAGACAATAAGGTCCATATTCTATACCGAGCGCTGGGGGATACTGACACCTCAGTAATTGGATATGCATCCAGCCTCGATGGATTTCACATTGACGAGCGGTTGGACAAACCTGTGTATGTGCCTCGGGAGCCATTTGAAGGTGTTGGTGCAATACGTCATACTGAGGCTAAGCTATCTGATAACTATACATCCGGAGGAAGTTTTTCCGGTGGGTGTGAAGACCCCAGACTGACCAGAATTGATGACAGGGTTTATTTAACTTATGTTGCGTATGATGGCTACAGTTCCCCCAGGATAGCATTAAGTTCAATACACATTAATGATTTCCTTGGCAAAAATTGGAAATGGAAAAAGCCAGTCCTCATCTCACGACCAGATATTGTGGATAAAAATGCCTGCATCTTGCCGGAAAAAATAGATGGTAAATATGTCATCTTTCACCGGATTTTTCCCGACATTTTGATTGATTTCGTCGATGATCTAGATTTCGATGGTGAAGGAAGGTGGTTAGAGGGGCAGTTCAAAATACCGATCAGAGAATCAAGCTCTAGCTGGGATAGCCGTAAGGTTGCTGCTGGACCGCCACCGATGAGAACAAAAGACGGGTGGTTGTTCATCTACCACGCTATTGATGATAAGGATGAATTCCGTTATAAGATGGGTGCGATGCTACTTGCTATAAAAGACCCCCCGAGAGTTCTGGCGCGTACCACACACCCCATTCTGGAACCTTCGGCACGCTATGAGAATGAAGGTTTGAAGTCAGGGGTAATCTATCCGTGCGGCGCTGTAATCTTGGATGACCAGCTATTTGTCTATTATGGTGGGGCAGATATGGTAGTGTGCGTAGCAACGGCAAAAATGAGCGAATTTATGTCACGGCTAAGCTACGAATGTGAACCGGTACAGGTTAGCGTCACAGTGAATCCGAGCGCAAATGTCACTATCAAAACAGAGGGACATATCCAGGGATACTGTGTTAAGTGTCATGCGAAGGCGGAGATAAAGAATCCTCACCATCTAATTATGAAAAACAAAAGGCATGCAGTTCAGGGTATTTGTCCCAAATGCGGAACCAAAATGGTTAAGTTTGGATAGAGTCAGGGTGAAATTATGAGGGTTTGATTTTTATGACTGAAATAAGGCGTTCCGAAGAAAATCCCGTTTTGATACCTTTGAGTGAAAACACATGGGAGGCGGATGGAGCATTTAATGGCTGTCCGGTACGTGATGGCGGTAAGATTCACTTTGTTTATCGGGCGATTTCACTGCCTCAAAAGATAGCCGGTCATGAATTACCTCTGTCTACTGTTGGTTATGCTTTAAGCAATGACGGCATACACTTCAGGAACCGCCGTCAGTTCATCAAACCGGAGCACGACTGGGAGCAATTCGGTTGTGAAGACCCGCGTGTCACCAAAATGGATGGTAAATTCTATGTCTTCTATACGGCACTGGCAACTTTCCCATTCTGTGCCGAGTGTATTAGAGTCGGCGTAGCCATTACTCGTGATTTCAAGAAGATTGATGAAAAGCACCTGGTCACAACTTTCAACTCCAAGGCAATGTCTCTCTTTCCAGAGAAGATTGATGGTAAATATGCCATCGTTTTAAGCGTTAATACTGATGTTCCGCCCACAAGAATTGCGGTTGCTTATTTTGACCGTGAGGAACAGATGTGGTCACCAACATACTGGGAAGGCTGGTACTCACACCTGAATGATAGTGTTATTCCTTTGCAGAGGTCATCCAAAGACCATGTTGAAGCAGGCGCTCCGCCCATCAAAACCAAAGCTGGTTGGTTATTAATCTACTCATACATTCAGAGTTATTTTTCGCCGCCGGCGATTTTTGGTATTGAAGCGGCTCTACTTGACCTGTATGACCCGCGTCGGATAATCGCACGCACTGAAGCTCCATTGCTGGTGCCTCAAGAAGCCTACGAAAAATATGGCAAGGTGCCTAATATCGTCTTTCCAACGGGGGCAATGGTTAAAGATGGCACATTATATCTTTACTATGGCGCTGCCGACACGACCTGTGCCGTCGCCACCTGTAAACTGGACACTCTTCTGGAGGATATACTGGAGACAAGGATAAAGCAGATAAAGCTGGAGCGTTTCCCCGGCAATCCTGTAATTAAGCCCAACCCCAAACTTTCATGGCAAGCAAAAGCAGTTTTTAATCCGACTGCTCTGTACGAATATAGCAGAGTTCATCTTGCTTACCGGGCGATGTCTGAAGACAATACCTCCGTAATTGGGTTTGCCTCCAGCGCCGATGGATATAATTTTGACGACCAATCATCTGAGCCAATGTACACCCCCCGTGAAGAATTTGAAGCTAAACTGGTGCCGGGCGGCAATTCAGGCTGCGAAGATCCAAGACTGACCAGAATAGATGATACGATTTATATGTTGTACACCGCCTTTAACGGTAGAAGTGACCCGCGGGTGGCATTAACCCAAATTTCCCTGGATGACTTTCTAACAAGGCGTTGGAACTGGTCACGACCCGTTCTGATTTCGCCACCGAATTTGTCTGATAAAGATGCAGCTATTTTCCCCAAGAAAATCAAAGGCAAATATGCTATCCTGCATCGTTTAGGCACGAGTATCTGGCTGGATTTGGTGAATGATTTGAAATTTGAGGGCAATAAATGGCTCGGTGGGCATATTTTCATGAGTCCGAAAGACGAGTTGCCAGACACAGATAGACTCGGCATCTCCGGACCACCGATTGAGACTAAATACGGCTGGCTCCTGCTTTACCACGCTGCTTCCAGAAAAACACAACCAATGACATATTATGTTTCGGCGGCTTTGCTTGATTTGAAGGATCCATCTAAAGTCCTTGCTCGTCGGAAAGTGCCCATCCTTGAACCGGAAACGCCTTATGAATTATATGGTCAGGTAAATAATGTGGTTTTTCCGTGCGGTGCGGCAATCATTGGTGAAGATCTGTTTGTTTTTTACGGTGGGGCTGATAGTGTCATTGGCGTTGCGACAATGAAAGTAGAGGACCTGCTTAATAGCCTGATTACCTGGGGAGAAATTGGAGACGATGTGATAAAACTAGGCAAATTAAAATGGGGCACCTTCCGCTTCTCTCATTTGAGAAAGTAGTTTTATCTGATGTTAAGGTATTAAACGGGATTTTCTTTATCTACTAACTGAAGGGTAACTTTCATTATCGAGTCAGGGTTGAGAGACATTGA
>CAYOHA010000002.1:0-31971 GCA_964403625.1 uncultured Dehalococcoidales bacterium
TAGAATTTGCTTGGAGGGCTAGTCCGTTTCGGCTAGCCCTACCGGTGTTTGGAGAGAGTGAAATTTGGATTTGACAAAACTATTGCATCTTATCGAGGAAATGCCATCTTTTCGTCAGCTTTTCAACGAGCTGGGACAGAAAAATGATAATATCGGAGTGGCAGTACTTGATGCTGCTAAACCCTACCTCATTGCATCTCTACACCGTCGTTTAACAGCACCGATACTCATAGTTACCGCACAACCTGAAAATAGTAAAAAAATCTATGAACAACTGACAACATGGTGTCCGTCTGTAGAGGTAAAGCTAATTCCTGAGCCTGATGCTCTGCCCTATGAGCGTATCGCATCTGATAGCACTGCTGAACTGGAAAGACTTCAGGCGCTGGCGACTCTGGCTAACATATCTGGAGACGACAAGACCTTAACAATAAATCCTCCTTTAATAGTTACTTCTGCTGTTGCTTTGATGCAGAAAGTGATGTTACATAGTGATTTCACCGCCACTGTCCACATCATCAAACCGGGGATGGAAATCGAGCCATTCCAACTGCTAAGCCGGTGGCAGGCTATGGGATATCAGCTGGAGGATATTGTGGAAATACCCGGGACGGTCAGTCACCGCGGTGGTATCATGGACATCTACCCACCCAGCAGTGATCTGCCCGCCAGGCTGGAATTCTTTGGCAACACTATAGAAAGCATCCGTCTCTTCGACTCGGCAAGCCAGCGTTCGCTGAAGACAATAGCATCTCTAGTTATTGGACCGGCTAGGGAACTGCTGGCACCCTATCTGGACAATGTACCTTCTCTTGATTCAGTCCTTAACACTGTAGACCTTACCAGTATGAACTCTGAGGCAAGAGAGCAGTTCCAGCAGGAACTGGCCATGCTACTTAACAGAGAGAAAACGGCTAATCACCAGTTCTATGCTTCATTATTTCACAGGGATAGCATTTTAGATTATCTACCTCACAGTGGGTTTCTTATCCTTGACGAACCTCATAGTATCAAGTTGGCAGTTGATGACTTTGCTGCCAAAGCCGAAGATTTACGCGCTGAGAAACTGGAGAGAGGAGAATTACCCCGTAATTTCCCCAATCCCTTTTTTAACTGGAGCGAACTCGACTCCTTGATAAATAGCAGGCGGAGTCTGACACTCTCTTCCTGGGGTGTTATCGGAGACGAAAAATGGCACGAATTAAGGTTTGCTCCCGCCCCCAACTACGCCGGGCAAATACCAAAATTTCTGCAAAAGGTGAAGGAGCTGCTAACCCAGAGAAAGAGGTTGGTCCTAGTCAGTCATCAGGCAAGCCGGTTATCAGAACTATTTGAAGAAGAGGATATTATGGCTCCTCCTCTTGCCGTAATCGAACAGGTACCTCAACCTGGCTCACTGACTCTGGTGCAGGGTCTGCTGGCTGAAGGTTGGGTTATGAATTCCAACACCTATTTGTTTACCGACGCTGAGATTTTCGGTTTTGTCAAGCAACGCCGGCTTCTCAAGAAGCGCCCTGTTCTGCACCACCGGCTCTTTGTTGATATAAATCCAGGTGACTATGTGGTGCATATCGAGCACGGTATTGCCAGATTTGCCGGTATTACCAAAATGAAAACCGACAGCGAAAAGGGAGAGAAGGAGTATCTGGTCCTGGAGTATGCCGCCGGTGATAAACTCTACGTTCCTACCGATCAGATTGACCGGGTCGGCCGCTATGTAGGAGCCGGTGAACAGCCGCCAGTGTTGAGTCGGCTGGGTACCCAGGAATGGTCGCGGACCAAGCGGAAGGTCAAGGAGTCGGTAGAAGAGATTGCTCAGGACTTACTGGCCCTTTATGCCAGCCGGGAAGTGGTACCCGGTTTCAGTTTTTCGCCTGATACCGTTTGGCAGCAGGAAGTTGAGGCATCCTTTCCCTACGTCGAGACCCCCGACCAGATGGCAGCCCAGAAACAGGTCAAAGAGGATATGGAACAAACCAAGCCTATGGATAGGCTGGTCTGCGGGGATGTCGGCTACGGCAAGACTGAAGTAGCTGTCCGTGCCGCTTTCAAGGCGGTAATGGACGCTAAGCAGGTAGCCGTTCTGGTGCCGACCACCGTGCTTGCCGAACAACACTTTTCTACCTTCAGTCAGAGACTGAGTGCCTTCCCGGTAAGGATAGAAGTGCTTAGCCGTTTCAGGACTCACAAAGAACAACAGGCTATTATAAAAGGATTGGCTGCAGGTAGTGTAGATATCTGCATCGGCACTCACCGGTTAATACAAAAGGATGTGAAGTTCAAGGAACTCGGACTGCTGATTATTGATGAGGAGCAGCGTTTCGGCGTTGCCCACAAAGAATACCTCAAGCAGATGAGGAAGGAGGTAGATGTTCTCACTCTGAGTGCTACCCCTATCCCCCGTACCCTTCATATGTCGCTGGTGGGAGTCAGGGATATGAGTGTTATGGAGACTCCTCCAGAAGAGCGCCTGCCTATTAAGACCTATGTTGCCGAGTATGATGAGCACCTGGTCAGGGAAGCCATCATAAGGGAACTGGAACGGAACGGTCAGGTCTTCTTCGTTCACAACCGGGTACAGAGTATCGCCTTAGTCGCCAATAAGCTCCAGGCTCTGATTCCTGAAGCCCGTATATCTATTGGTCACGGGCAGATGCCAGAGGGAGAGTTAGAGAAGGTGATGACTGATTTTATTCGGGGTAAGAGTGATATACTGGTGTGCTCCAGCATCATTCAATCAGGGCTTGATATGCCCAATGTCAACACCCTGATTGTCAACCAGGCTGATAAATTTGGATTGACCCAACTCCACCAGCTTCGTGGCAGGGTAGGGCGTGGCTCCGAACTGGCTTATGCCTATTTTCTCTATGATAAGGGGAAGCGGCTGACACCTACGGCTGAGAAGCGCTTAAGGACGATTTTTGAAGCCACCGAACTTGGTGCTGGTTTCGGTATTGCGATGAAAGACCTTGAAATCAGGGGGGCTGGCACCCTGCTGGGTATGAGGCAGAGCGGACATATCAGTGCCGTCGGCTTTAATCTTTACTGCCAGTTGCTGGCTCAGGCGGTAGAAGAACAGAGAGCGAGGCAGGCTGGTGTTACTGAGGAGGAGATATTAACCTCGCACCTGCCTTCGCCCTCTATTGACCTACCTCTCCCCGCCTATATCCCCGAAGACTATGTTACCGACCTTATTACGCGGCTGGGTCTTTATCAGAAACTGGTAAAACTGGATATGGTGGAGCAACTTGAGCCAATCGCCAGGGAATTCCGCGACCGCTTTGGCACCCCACCGACCGAAGTGGAGAACCTACTTTATGCCTTGAAAATAAAGATTCTGGCGGCTAAAGCGAACATTCAATCTATCACGACTGAGCGTGGAGAAATAGTCCTGAGCCTTTTCGAAGGAATGCGCTTTGACCGGAAGAAACTGGAGCCTTTCCTGAAAGGTCAGCGAGCTCCTGCCGGCAGTGTAACTATCGGCACCTACCAGCTCAGTCTCCACCCCAAACGTCTTGGAGCAGACTGGCAAAGAGTGCTCGAGGAGATAATGTACATTATATTTTGGCGGGTGGAGTAAAGAGAGTGTACTCAGAGCGTTTGATTTGACAATTTCATGTATTAGTAATATACTAATCTAGTAATATCTTAAGAGGGATGTCGTGAAGATTGCTCGTACAGCAAGGTTCAAGAAAGCTTGGGAACAACTTACAAAAGAGGAGAAGACAGTAGCAAAGAAAGCTATTATAAACTTAACGATGGATATTCAATATCCCTCTCTTAGGGTAAAGAAGATCAAGGGGACTGATAACGTCTGGGAAGCTAGAGCCAGCTATTCCTTAAGAATAACTTTCCAAATTGAGAGTGACACAATTGTCCTGCGTAACATAGGGCATCATGATGAAGCATTGGCGCATCCATAGAGAGAAAAAGATAATGTACATTATATTTGGACATATCCAAAAGGAGCCAGAAGCATTGAGACGCACTTAAAGGAGGTAAAAGATGGCAACATATAGTAAAGTAACAAGACACGGGCAGGTGACATTACCTTCTTCTGTTCGCAGAAAGCTTGGTATACAGGAAGGAGATCTTGTTGAAGTCGTGGTTGACGATGACAAGGCTATACTACTGCCTAAGAAACTTATCAATAGTAGTCAGGCGTATTTCTGGACGAAGGAATGGCAAGAAGCAGAAAGAGAAGCCAGCGAAGATATCAAAGCTGGACGAGTCAAGACATTTGATACCGCAGAGGAGCTAATAAAAGAGTTAGGATAAGGCAGGTTATCACCTCTACCTCCACTTTACAATTCCTTAAACTCGTTACGAATTTCAAATCTAAAAGGAGGTAAAAGAAAAGGATGGAACACAAAGAGACGAAAAAAGGTGCGGAGATAACCTCACCCCAGGTTGTTAAGCTAGCTGAATTAGCTGATTATCAAAAGGATTCTATAGTCAGCCGGACCGTAATTGATAAGAAGACCGGAACAGTGACATTTTTCGCTTTTGATGAAGGGCAGGGACTGAGTGAACATACCGCGCCGTTTGATGCCCTCGTTAATGTCCTTGATGGTGAAGAAGAAATTACCATCTCCGGCAAAGCTTTTCACTTAAAGGTAGGCGAGATGATAATTATGCCCGCTAATGAACCGCATGCTTTGAAAGCGATAAAGAAATTCAAGATGATGCTGACAATGATACGATAGTGTGGGAAGAGGTAAAAGGTGCTGGAGGGGGTGTGAGGGAGGGTGGGTTTTACAGAATATGATCTCAGTATTGACGGCAGTTTATAGTTTTGATATGATTACTTTCCTCAAGGTGTGTATAATGTTGGGGAAAAATAAGTTAGAGGAAGGAGTTCATGATTACGAAGGACAAAGAAAAGGAAGAAATAATAGAAAGGTTTGAAAATAAGGAGGCTGGTGTAACGGAACTCCTAGAGTTCTATTCTCGTGTCGAAACAATTTATGTTTCTTCTTCAGAAGCATTGGGGGAGACTATGAGCGCTTCGACTTCAAACACTACAAATCCGAGGTAATTTAGATGCCAACGTGGGGTGAAATTTTAAAGCAACTTAATTTATCTAAATCCCCTGAGGGCACAGGGCCTGACTTTGACGGCATACGCAGAGGATATATCAAAGCGCTTTATGGTTACACCAAGCGAGCCATCATTCTTTACTCAACCGCTTTTTTGGAGTCTCGTCCAATATCCCCATCTGACATTCAAATCGGATTAGCGGACATACAAGGTTTCATGGAAGCTGTATCCAACATAGAGGAGCGCGAATTGGATCTGATTCTTCATAGCCCTGGTGGTTCTGCCGAGGCAGCGGAGTCAATTGTTGTATACTTACGGCAGCGTTTCGATCATATTAGGGTCTTCGTACCAATAGCTGCAATGTCAGCAGCAACTATGGTTGCTTTATCGGGAAATGAAGTTATTATGGGCCAACATTCCCAACTCGGACCTATTGACCCACAATTTATTATATCGACTCCGGAAGGTCCGAGGTCAGCTCCTGCAAAGGCTATCCTTAATCAGTTTGAGCTTGCAAAAGAACAATGTAAACAACCATCTAACCTAGCTGCATGGATGCCTATACTACGAAGCTACGCTCCTGGTCTTTTGACTCAATGCGAAGACTCAAGGCGGTTAGCACGGGATATGGTTTTTGAGTGGTTAAAAAACTATATGTTTACCAGCGATGCTAAGGCTGATTCTAAAGCAGCTATTATTGCCGATTGGTTTTCAGATTACGAAAGTTTTCACTCGCATGGACGGCGTGTTGGCTTTGATCAAGCATATAAAATCGGTGTTAATGTGACTCGGTTAGAGGATGATAACGATTTGCAGGATAAAATTTTGTCTGTTCATCACGCTACCATGCACACGTTTTCAGGGACTCCAGCGACAAAAATTATTGAGAACCATCATGGCAGAGCGTGGATTCAAATGGCAGGCCAAGTTGTGATGCGACCAGTTCCATCTGCTGCTCCTCCTATAACTAAATCTCCCGTTCCTAACAGGGCTGAGAGACGGCGCCAAGCGCGTAGGCTTTAAAGTATATCATTTAATCACATCGTTTCAACTTCCATCCTGTTTATAAATAGCAGTCTAAGAGGGGCTTTCGCCCCTCTTTTTTTATCCATTCCCCCTTTGAAAAAGGGGGATACAGGGGGATTTTTACTAATAAATACCCCTCACTCTCCCTTTACAAAAGGGAGATGTTGTTCCTAAAAGAGCGGGATCCACATACATTAGTGATGTGGGTAGGTCTCAAATATGGATAGATTGAGGAACAGTCTGGTATAATAGATTCTAATAACACTATAACTCCAGATAGAGGTTGAAGATGTTGGTAAAGATGGAAACCTATTATGACGGTGAGTCCTGGTGTGCCCGTGGAATAGGAGATGACATATTTACTCAAGGCAGTACTCTGGACGAACTATACCAGAATATTAAAGAAGCGGTATCCGCTCATTTTGGCGATCCTGATGAACCCATTACAATCTTGACTCTCTCCGAGGTGAAGCTAGCCAATGCCAAAGCTTCCTCAAGTTAGCAGTGAGGCTGTTGTCCGCCTTCTAACGTCATTAGGCTATTACGTCGTCAGACAATAAGGCAGTCATATCAGGCTACGAAAAACAACACCGCTCAATGAGCACAACGTCACTGTTCCGGCACACAGAATTATCGCCAAAGGAACCCTGTCCGATATTCTCAATAGAGTAAGCCTGTGGAATAACATCTCCAGAGAAGACTTGATTAAGAGAATAAGATAAAAGTCCATAGCTAGTGAATCAAATTTATTTTTAAAGCGTTTCAGAGGGGCTTTGCCCCTCTTTTTTATTTACCCCTCCTTTAAAAATATATTGAGCCAGACATCCAAGATAGTTCGAACTATATTCTTCTCCATGTCTTTATTTTAGATTTTTTATGTTATGATTATAAGAAGGAGGAGCGATATGGACGCGGTGGCATCAAAGGCCGAGGTATATTTAATGGCATTACAGTCCCTCTCTAAAGCAGAGAGAGATGCAGTAATTACACGTTTACTAGAAGACACAAAACTAAGAGAGGATATCCTTGACTTAGCTATTATCAGGCAAAGGCAAGCGGAACCTTCACGCCCGTTCACAGAATATCTGGCTCAAAGAAAGAAGAGAGCTAAAAAGGGTTGAAGTACAAAATAATCATAATCCGTGCTGCCGAGAAAGAAATGGATAAAATCCCAGCAGCAATGTATACACGTATCAGCAGCAGAATCCTTTCTTTGGAAGATAGACCTAGACCGGTAGGTTCAAAGAAACTCAGCAGTCGCGAAGAATATAGACTGCGAGTAGGCGATTACAGGATTTTATATATTATTGATGATAAAGTACACATGGTTACTATCATTGCTATAGGTCATAGAGGAGAGATATATCGGTGAATTAGTTTGAGATAACGGAGTATAAATTATACCTCCGTAAAAGCACGAATTTTTCCTTTTGTCGTAGAGTCGTGCTTTTTTATAAGTTATTTCAGAGGGGCTTTGCCCCTCTTTTTTATTTCCTGAGGAGTAGATAAAGATGATAACAGGAGTGATAAGGAAGCACGAAGAAAAATCTGATATAATTTACCCGTAGTCCTTTGTGGGAGGCATAAATATGATTACCTGGGCATCGGTAACGGACTGGCTTTTTGAGCACGGCATTCCCATCCTCATTATGATAGCCGCAGGCGTTATACTCTGGTTTGTCTTACAAAAGTTGCTTCCACCTTTAGTTGGCCGCTTTATGGCACGCCCAGCAAGGGGTGAAAGCGAGAGGGGGACAGAGAAGAGAAGAGATACCCTTATTGGTGTTTTCAGGTGGATAGGACGTATTCTTATCATCCTTATTGTCCTGTTGATGATACTGGCTGAACTGGACATAAATATCGGACCCGTACTGGCTGGGTTCGGCATCGCCGGTATCGCTGTCGGCTTCGGCGCTCAATATCTGGTCAGAGACCTTATCGCCGGCATCTTCATCCTCGGTGAAAATCAATACCGGGTGGGAGATGTGGCGAGAATAGCCGATGTCTCCGGTCTGGTTGAACAAATAACCCTGCGTAAAACGGTACTCCGTGATATGGATGGTGTTGTCCATCATGTCCCAAACGGCGAAATCAGAGTTGCCAGCAACCACAGCCGGCACTTTTCGAGGGTTAACCTTGATGTCCCGGTCGATTACGGTACTGACCTGGACCACGCTATTAGTGTGATAAACCGGGTGGGGCAGGATATGGCTGCTGACGAGAACTGGCGTGACCGGTTTGTTACCTCACCTCAGGTATTGGGAATAGAGAAATTTGGCGATTCCGGTATAGAACTCAAAATTGTCGGGGATGTTAAACCAAGTGAACAGTGGGCGATAATGAGAGAGTTAAGGCTGCGGCTGAAGAAAGCCTTTGATGCCGAAGGTATCGAGATCCCCTGGCCTCATACCAAGGTCTACTTCGGCAACTCTAAGCCAAAATCACAGCCGGAGAATTAGACTATAGAGGAGTGCAATTTTATCTGGATAGAGAACCTATCTGTTTATAGACACCCCGTGATACTATCACCAACAGGCTACTAATTCGTCCTGCGGCTCCCTTTTTAGCCATATTCTCAGAGTTTGCCTTCATAAAGCTGTCAAGGTTGTCAGTCTCAATCTCATACAAGGCAAGGAATTTAGCCTGCCCTTCGGTAGGATTAGTGTTTTCATATCGAGTCGCCCTGACAAAGCCGGGCGTCTCCAGCACATCGGGAAGATGGGTCTTATCATACCATTCGTTGAACTCTTTCTCCCGGACCGCATCAGCACAGTTGGTCCCTACTACCAAAAGCCATTTTGTCATTATTATTGTCCATCCTTTCAGGGGATAATATTACCATGCGTACTACCATAATGCCAGAGGTACAGAGAGTTTTTTATCCCTCTTACCCTATCCCCCTAACTCTTACCACGGGGAATAAAAATCTGTTATAATAGGCTAGTTTGAATTAGGTCTGGAAGGTGGAATAAATGGAACTATTAGCTAATAAGCGTGAGATATTAGGTAAAAAAGTCAGGTTTCTACGCCGTAGAGGAATTACGCCGACAAACCTCTTTGGCCACAACGTCGAGCCGATGCCGCTTCAATGTGATACAGTTGAACTCAGGCATATCTTAGCCCGGGCAGGGAGGACAGGGATTGTTAACCTTAAACTTGATGACTCAAACGAACCGAGAAATGTGATGGTTCGTGAAGTCCAGATAGAACCTCGAACTGGTGATTTACTCCACGTAGATCTGTACCAGATTAGTATGGAAGAGAAAATCAGAGTAGAGGTACCTATCATTCTGGTCGGTGAAGCTCCCGCGTTGAGAATTAAAGAGAATTTTTTGGCTCACGATCTTAACAGTCTGACTATTGAATGTCTCCCCAACAAGATACCTAGCAGGGTTGAAGTGGATTTGAGTGTCCTCACTGAATCAGAGCAAGCGATTCATGTAGCGGACATTCACCTCGGTGACGAGATTACAATCTTGAACAATCCTGAACAACCGGTAGCGAGGATTAGTACCGGATTTGTCGAGAAGGAAGTAGAAAAACCGGTAGTCGAAGCTGCTGCTGAAGCTGTTGAGGGTGCTGAAGCTCCTGAAGAAGAGGCAAAGGAAGAAGGCTCTCAAGACGAGTAGTCAGTACCATTAGAGCCTTAGGTTGGCAAGGTTGGGCGTAAGTGACTGCTAGAGCTCGGCGAGAAATCGTTGGGCATATACTGCCGCAGTAGCTCCATCACCAGCGGCAGATATTGATTGGCGAATGGAGTCCTGACGAATATCTCCGGCAGCGAATATACCCGGTACTTCTGTCTGCATTTTCTTATCAGTGATGATATAACCAGCAGAGTCTAAAGGCACGATACCCTTAAGGTAATCAGTATCCGGTTGAATACCAATTGAGACAAAGACCCCGGCTACTTTCAGAGTTGATTTCTTTCGCGTTTTCACCTGATTCAGCCTGAGTCTTTCGACGAAATTTTTGCCCTCAATCCTGTCAACCGTGGTATTCCATAGGAACTCAATTTTCGGCTCAGCAAAAACTCTCTCCTGCAGAATTGCCGAAGCACGGAGTTCATGACGGCGGTGTATTAAGACTACTCTGGACGCGAACTTGGCAGTATGCAGGGCTTCACTTACGGCGGCGTTACCGCCACCAACAACGGCTACTGTCTTATCTGTAAATAAAGGTGCATCACAGGTAGCACAATAAGAGACTCCTTTACCTGTGAATTCTACCTCCCCGGGTACACCCAATTTCTGTCGTTTTGAACCGCCAGCTATAATTATGGCTTTAGCCATTAGATCACCTTCAGTAGTTTTAACCAGTTTACCGTCCTTTTTAAGTTCGATGCCGGTAACCTCGGCAAGCAAAGTTTGCAGCCCGAACTTCGTTGCCTGCTGGTGCATTAAATCGGTTAGTTCAAGGCCACCGATACCAGCGGGGAAGCCAGGGAAGTTCTCGACCAGTACAGCGTTGACTATCAGCCCGCCAATGGCAAGTTTTTCAATAAGCAGGCTTTCGAGTCCGGCTCTGGCAGTATAAAGTCCGGCGGCAAGTCCGGCTGGACCTCCCCCGATAATAATTACATCATAGCTAAGCTTATCTATCAACTTCTGACTCCAATCTCTGTTTCAACCTCGATGACATCCAGTAGTTGACGAATGTCAAATTGACCCGAAATTCTAAGCTGACCGTTAACCAGCAATATTGGAAGAGAGAGTTTCTTGCTCTTGATTGCCTCACTCCATTCTTGAACGACATTGTCGGTATTATCTCTGGACAGGTCAATATATTTTAGACTAATTTTTTCACCGAACCTATCTTTTATTCGCTGACTAGCGAGAGTTAAAGCCTCAGGAGAAGACCAGTCCGTACCACAGGCTGAATCACACTCTCCCTGGCTGTAACCACTAATAATGGTGATTTGAATTCTATCGACCAAGGGCACTCTCCAGACTACGTTTTAACTCCGCTTTAGGGCGGGCACCAACGATATGGGATACAGGCTGTCCGTTTTTAAAGATAAGAAGACTGGGAATACTCATTATACCATAGCTAGCTGCCGTCTTCGGGTTATGGTCAACGTCCAGTTTGACGAAGCTAATCTTATCGCTATATTCCCCAGCCAGTTCGTCAAGTATTGGAGCAACTATTAGGCATGGTTTACACCAGGTTGCCCAGAAGTCTACCAGCACTGGCTTCTTAGCTCGCAACACTAATTGCTCAAAGTTACCATCGTCTACTGGAACCGGTTTACTCATAACTTTCCTCCTTAATTTTTTGCAGGATACCTCGCTCGGCGGTTCGCTTGGCTAACCCAATAGCGTTCTTAATTGCATTTGCCCGGCTACGGCCATGAGCTTTAATGATATTACCGTTTACTCCTAGAAAAACCGCCCCGCCGGATTCCCGGTAGTCCAGTCTTTTCTCCCAGGAATCCAGACCGATATTGCGGTTCGAGGCTTTTGATGACAGGCGGTACCCCTTAGAGAAAATTTGACCGGCCTGATTAAGAGAAGATAGCCACGTGGTGCTCATCCCCTCCAATGTTTTAAGCACTATATTACCAGTAAAGCCGTCAGTAACGATGACATTAGCTTTTCCTGTTGGAATATCTTGACCTTCTATATTGCCGATGAAGTTCAGTTTGGTTGCCTTTAGCAATTGGTAGCTTTCTTGGGCAAGACGGTTTCCCTTATTCTCCTCTTCACCGATATTTAACAGTCCGACAATGGGAGCTTCGATACCGAAAATCTCCCTGATATAGATTGAGCCTAACTGGGCAAATTGTACCAGATGCGTTGGCCGGCATTCGGCATTAGCCCCGGCATCGATCAGGAGAACCGGAGCGGTGGTGTTAAAGCTGAAAAGGCTGCCAATAGCCGGTCTTTCAATACCTTCAATCTTTCCCAGATTTAGCAAAGCTGATAGTAATACAGCCCCGGTGTTTCCTGCCGAAACAAAAGCTGAAGCTGAGCCGTCCTTTATCAGATTGGTGCCAACCACTATCGAGGAGTCCGTTTTACTGCGTACCGCCTCAACAGGTGACTCACGAGAGCCAATAACCTCGCTGGCATCAACGATTTTCATACCTAACTTCGCCAAATGGCGGCTAGCCAGCACATAGAGTATTTCTTTCCTGCCCACCAGGGCAATTTCAACCTCATATTCCCGGGCTGCCTTGATAGCTCCCTTGACTACTTCATGGGGAGCGTATTCCCCGCCGCTAGCATCAACGGCAATTATCATTTAGCCTCCTCGGTCGATACTCTTTCCCACAGGTCACAGCGTCCTCCCCACCGGGCAAGAACCCGCCCATCAATAGAAATCTGAGCTATCTCACACAGGTTAGGGCAGGACTTACACTCAAATGAGGAGGTGTGATACTTTATTTCACTCACGCCAAATCCATTGAACTTGCTTTTCTTATTATTAGCCATTTCTTCATGCACCAGCAAGGCGGCGCCTATAGCTCCCATCACCTCGTGGTTTGGTGGGACAATAATCTCAGTCTCAAGTTCTTCCTCAAATGCCTTGACAATGGCTTTATTAAAAGCAACCCCGCCTTGAAATATGATAGGAGATTTGATTTCTTTCCCCAGGCCGACATTATTCAGGTAGTTTCGTACCAGTGCCTGGCACAATCCATATAGAATATCCTCAATTTTATGTCCCATCTGCTGCTTATGGACCATATCTGATTCCGCAAAAACCGTGCACCGCCCGGCAATGCGTACCGGTGTCTGGCTATTTATCGCCCTCTGGCTGAAATCATCTATCTTCATATTAAGGCGTAGTGCCTGGTGGTCGAGGAAACTGCCAGTGCCGGCAGCACATACGGTGTTCATTCCGAAATCGGTTACAATCCCGTCCCTAATAATGATAATTTTACTGTCCTGTCCCCCAATCTCGATGACAGTCTGCACCTGAGGGAAATAAAACAAAGCAGCCGTAGCATGGCTGGTAATCTCGTTTTTAACTAAATCAGCATTAACAATAACACCTGCCAGGTAGCGGGCACTACCGGTAGTAGCTACACCGCATATATCAACATCTTCGGGTAATTTCTCCTTGATTTGTACAAGTCCCTGCTGTACCATCTCAATGGGCTTACCCTGAGTTGGCAGGTAGATGTGGGCAATAAGCGCATCCTTTTCATCCAGCGCCGCCAGTTTGGTGGTTACCGAACCAACATCAATACCCAGATAGACTCCCATCATTACTCCTTAGACAGTTACCTTTTGCCTATTGTGATTGCCTGTCCGACGCCTGCGCTCGAGAAGATCAACGAAGGCTTCTAACCTGGTCATCACTCCCGTTTTGGTTATCTGCTCGTCACAAAGAATCGTCAGCACCGGAATATTCTCCCTGGTTGTAGGCATTATATTCTGCGCTATTATCTCTGGCATACAGGTGAAGGGAGCCAGATGTACTATTCCATCATACTCTTTACTGTGTAGTACCTTTTCCCCTATCGATTCCCAGCCATCACCACCGATATCCCGCTTAAGGTAGGGTAAGGCTGCCCGGTGAATCCTTTCTTTCTCGTTTACCCCTAGCGGATTTAAGAACATGCTGAATTTCGTCCACTCTGAAGTAAAGGTCGTCCGTCTCACCTCTACGCCAAGTTTGCCCAGTTCACTCTCCACATCAAAATTAGAGAAAGGTTCCAGTAGTACATAGAACTCGCCGGTAATACCTACAATCAGTGGCTTGGCTTCAGGGTCTTTAGTTACTCTTTTGAGCTTGTCTATATAGTCCGCCTGCACCTTTTTCAGGGTGCGATAATCGTTAGCCTTATCAACGGCATCAAGCGCTCTCTTGTATATCCGGTTGGCTGTCCCCTTTTCAAGCTCTACAGCCCGCACCTTCTGCACCAGATGTTCCAACCCGTCTATGGTATTCAGTTTTTTCAGACCAAAGCGGAAACCTGAAATAATCTTGGGCCAGGGGGCATCATTCGCCAGGCGCTTGATTAATTTCAATAAACCAAAGAACTTCTGTTCTGAAACTCCCAACTGGACCATTTCAACATTGTATTCCAGGTCGTGAAGGATTTGTTCTTGAGTCTTAGCATAGTATCCTAAACGGCAGGTGCCGTAACCGCCAGGCATAATCAGGGTATCAGCCCCGAGCTCAGCAATTTCAATCAGGTTGCCAAGGGTTAGTTTGAAGGGTATACACAGGCCTTCAGGAGAATATTTGACCCCAAGAGATAGAGTACGCTGGTTTGTGAGTGGCGGTATTACATAGTCAACATCAAGCCTCTCAAATAGCGCTCTAAGAGGTATATAAAGATTCCCCATATGGGGGATACCTATACGCATACTTCCGTCTCTTTTCTCTTTTTCCTGTATATCATATCAGTGAAGGCTTCCAACCTGGTGACTACACCAGCTTCAGCAGTATGTTCCTCAAGTGTGAGACACAAGAAAGGGATAGCCCTCAACTTGGTAGACTGCCGCCGCACCATATCCATCATTAGCGAATCCGGTCCGCAGCCAAAAGCCATTATACCAATAACACCATCGACTCCATTTTGTAAGTAATAACCGCCAGCTCCAACAACTTCTTCTTCATATGTCCAGTAGGCTCCTCCAGCGATTCTGGTTACGGCTGACTTGAGTTCCTGGGTAATAACCATCTCCGGTATTAATACTCTGCAACCAGCCTGCTCCAGGCGGTGAATAAAGCGTTGGTTAATATATTCATCATAAATGAGATACGGGTGACCAATAAGGGCAACCACGGCTTGTACCGGTGCTGGACGTATGGGAAGTGTTTTGTGTTTCTTTTCGATTGTGCCTGTTAGTTTTTCTATAGCTTCAGTTGGTGATAGTCTATGACTGGACATTAGCTCTCGATAGTTCAGGTAGACCTCCCAGGCAGCCAGACCAGCTTGCCTGATCTTAATTGGATTCCATGAAAAATTCTGTCCCAGTTGATAAATATCCCTATAAAGCTTATTCTTTCCTTTGTTGATGTCAATTTCTATCTCCAGAATTGGAGGGGACTCAGGAATAACAGCTTTAGTCATATCGGGCAAACCAAGAAACTTGGAGCAGTTATAAACTTTATTTTCCACGCTACGGACAGCCGGTATAAAAATACAATCACATTTATCTACTAGCGAAAGAACGTGACCCAGAAAAACCTTTACCGGCAGGCAGGTATCAGCTACTACCCGTGCTGAACCTTCAGCAAGCATAGCGTGGGTAGTCGGCGGTGAGACCTTCACCTCTGCCCCCAGTTTTTCGAAGAAGGTTTTCCAGGCTGGGTAATACTGGTAGTAGAGTAACGCTCTGGGAATGCCTATCCTAATCATTTTCGCTGCTCAAATTCTTCTCTGACTTTGTCTAACATTTCGGGACTTGCTAACAAATCAAATACGGTCATCGCCAAAGCCTTGGCAGCATCAAGTATTCCCTTGATACCTCGCTCTGAACCGGCAGCCAAGGCAAACTCAGGGGAGTGTACCAGTACCTCACTGTCAGCTATGGCGACGGAAGCATGGATGCTTGGTACCAGCTGGCTGACATTGCCCATATCAGTGCTTCCAAAAGCATGTTCTGGATCGGTAAGAGTGACCTTACGTCCCAGAGACTCCATATTCTGTACAAATAGGCGGGCTAGAGTAAGATTATTGCGTAGAGGAGCATAACATACTTCATCCCACTTATATTGCAGCTGGGCGCCGGTTGCCGTAGCCGCTCCTGTAAAGCAGTTTATAACTTTTTCCTTTAATTCATCCAGATAGTTCATATCCATAGCCCGCACAATGAAATTACCGGCACTGTAAGCCGGGACGATATTGGCCGCTTCCCCACCGTGAGTGATAATGCCGTGAATACGGGCAGTACTCCTGATGTGTTGACGCAATGAATTGATAGCAGTAAAAGATTGAAGCATAGCTTCAAGGGCATTGACTCCTTTTTCTGGATTGGCGGCGGCGTGGGCTGCCTTTCCAAAAAACTCCACGTTCAGGGTCTGACAGGCAAGGGCTTCTGTAGTGGCAATATCGGTTGTCCCTGGATGTACCATCATAGCCATATCTAAATCATTAAAAGCTCCTCTGTCCGCCATTATTATCTTGCCACCGTAAAGCTCCTCAGCTGGTGTGCCAATCACTAGAATACACCCGCCATATTGGTCAATGGCTAGTTTAGAAGCCACCCCGGCACCGACAGCGCAGGTAGCGATAATATTATGACCACAGGCATGCCCGATATCAGGTAGAGCATCATATTCAGCCAGAATAGCAATGGCTGGTCTCCCCTTCCCGTAGCTAGCCCTGAAGGAAGTTGGCAACTGGCAGATCCCCCGTTCTATGGAGAAACCGTTTTCTTCGAGATGTTGCGTTAACCAGTCAGCAGCCTTGACTTCGTGAAAACCTAGTTCAGGATTGGAGTGGATTTTCAAAGAGAGTTCACTAAGCTGGTCACGGTGAGTTTCAACAATATTTGCGATTAAATCTTTAGATCTTGTTACCTTCATAACCATCTGTAAATAAACAAAGTAACATTAATTATAGACTAACAGGCCCAGGATTTCTAGGCTCTTGATGTCGGGGGACTCAACTTGCATTTTGGGGATGATTATGGTATTCTGTTATTGAGTATTTGAGTGGGGTTTGTTCACACTTTTTTATTATAGTAGAAATATTAGGAATGGAGGTCCTAATCCGAGATGAAAAGCGATTTTCTGCTCGCAGTAACACAAATCTCGGCGGAGAAGAACCTGCCTAGTGAAGTAGTTTTATCCGCGGTTGAGGCAGCACTGGTATCAGCTTACAGGAAGGATAATTTTGCTCCTAACCAGAATATTTCGGTAAAAATTAATCCTACAACTGGCAAGGTTCAAGTGTGGGCGGAGAAAGCTGTCATTGAAAAGCCTACGGACGGGTCTCGTGAGATTTCACTGGAGGAGGCACGCCGAATTAAACCGGATGCGCAGGTGGGCGAGGCTCTTATGGTGGAGGCTACTCCCAGTAATGCTGGGCGTATTGCTGCCCAGACTGCGAAACAGGTTATTTTACAACGTCTCCATGAGGCAGAGCACAGCGCCATATTTGAAGAATACGCTGGCAGGGAAGGTGATATTGTCACCGGCTTAGTACAGCGCGTTGAGCCAAGACAGGTCTATATCGATTTGGGTAGGACCGAAGCGATACTACCGGCAGTCGAGCAAGTGCCTGGCGAGAGATACCGGGTAGGTCAACGACTTAAAGTCAATATTCTGGAAGTAGTCCGGACTAACAAGGGACCTCGGGTGATGCTGTCACGTTCACACCCGGATTTGCTTCGCCGGCTTTTTGAAATGGAGATACCTGAAATTTTTAACGGGACTGTTACCATAGAATCAATTGCTCGTGAGGCTGGCTATCGGAGTAAGGTAGCTGTAGCCGCACGGCAGGAAGGTATCGACCCCGTTGGTTGTTGTGTTGGTTTGCGTGGTATCAGGATACAAAATGTTGTTAATGAACTAAATGGTGAAAAGATAGACGTTGTTTCGTGGAATTCGGATGCTGCCACTTTTATTGCTAATGCCCTTAGCCCTGCCCAGATATTAAGAGTCGATTTAAACAGGGGAGAAGGAGTAGCCACTGTAGTTGTCCCTGATAGGCAGCTTTCATTAGCTATCGGTAAAGAAGGACAAAATGTCAGGCTGGCAGCCAAACTGACGGGATGGCGAATTGATATCAAGAGTGCTTCGGAAGTTGAAGCGGAAAAGGTGGTTGTTGCTAAAGTCTTGGCTGAGACTAAGGCGAAAGAAGAAGCCATAGTTGAAGAGAAAGCCCCTGCTGGGATAAAGGAAATTCTTGAACCAGCCTTACCACCTGAAGAGGAAGCAGAGCCTTTACCGGCTCTTGATACTGAACTCGTTTCTCCCCTACCTTCACTTGAACCGGTAGCAGCTAGAAAATCCCAACTCCGGTTTGCTGAGGATATCCTGGTAACGGCACCGACCAAACTCCAGTCAAAATCAAAGAAAAAGAAAAAGAAAGGTACCCAGAGCAAGGATGCCGAGGAGGAAAGAATTAGAGGCAGGAGGCCACATCGAGGGCGAGGAACCGATATAGAAGATGAGGAGGAGTATTAGCTCTCACCAGGTTAAGCATATACCACAGCGGACCTGTGTCGCCTGCCGTAAGGTAAAAGCTAAGCGAGAACTAATTAGATTGGTGTGTGTTGCTGATAGAGATGTAGAAGTTGATACTAGTGGTAAGAAAGCCGGTAGAGGTGCTTATTTATGCCGGTCACAGGAATGCTGGGAGAGTGGTTGTAAGAGTGGCCGTTTACAAAATGCCCTGCGGGTCACAATTACCCAGGATAATCAAAAGCGTCTTTTAGACTGGGTGACCGATTTTTTAAAAGATAGTGATGAGGAATAAATATAGCCGTTTGATACTGGCAGAGTAGCTTAATAGTTTGAGAAAAGGCTTTTTAGAGGAGGAGGTTAGTGGCAGAGGTCAATAAGCAGAATAAGGTTTCGAAGCCTTCAATCACAGGGACTGGTATCAGCCCTTCTTCGACAAAAGCCCACCTGATTGAGATTCCCGATACCTTGAGTGTGAAGCAGCTGGCAGACCTTTTACAGGTCAGTGCTATAGACATCATCAAACAGCTGATGAGGAATAGTGTCATGGCTAATATTAATCAAGCCATTGATTACGAATCAGCTGCTAAGGTGGCAGTAAATCTTGGTTTTGAAGCGCATTTAAAACCCCGGGCGGATAGGAAATCATCCAGCCTTATCAGAGAAATTAAGAAGCAGCAACTCCAGCAGGATAAAGACATCAGTGGTCTTAGACCACGATCTCCGGTAGTTACCGTTATGGGGCATGTTGACCACGGCAAGACCAGGCTACTTGATGCCATCCGAAAGACTAATGTGATGGACACCGAAGTTGGGGGTATAACCCAGCATATCGGTGCTTATCAGGTAGACGTGGGAGGACAGAAGATTACCTTCCTTGATACCCCTGGGCATGAAGCTTTTACGGCTATGCGGGCTCGTGGAGCCCAGGTAACTGATATCACTATTCTGGTGGTAGCCGCTGACGATGGGGTGATGCCACAAACTTTGGAAGCAATAGACCACGCCCGGGCAGCAGGAGTACCCATTGTGGTAGCTATCAATAAGATCGATAAGCCTGAGGCTAATCCGGACCTTGTTAAACAACAACTGGCTGATGCCGGTTTACTTATTGAAGAATGGGGGGGCGATACTGTTTGTGTTCAGGTCTCGGCTAAAGAAATGAAAGGTATCCCTGAGTTGTTGGAGAACCTTCTAGTTGTAGCAGAGATGGAGGAACTTAAGGCAGATCCTTCTAAGCCAGCAGTGGGAGTGGTTATAGAAGCGGAATTGGATAAAACCAGGGGTGCGGTAACTACGGTGCTGGTTCATGATGGAACACTGAGGGTCGGCGATGTTGCTGTAGTTGGCAATAATTGGGGTAGAGTAAAGGCTATGTTCAATGATGTAGGTAAGCAGGTAAGGAGGGCAGGACCCGCCGTCCCGGTCGGAATCCTAGGCTTAAGTAGCGAGACGCAGGTGGGGGATACCTTGACCGTTGTCGAAGGGGAACGACAGGCAAAGGAATTGGTAGAGAAACGCCGGTCAGAGATGCAAAAGGAGGCTTTAGCAGCACCCAAATCAGTAAGCCTTAGTAACCTCTACGACCAGGTAAGCGCCGGACACGTAAAAGAGCTCGACGTTATTCTTAAGACTGATGTTCAAGGAAGTATCGAACCGATAAGAAATTCTCTCGAACAGCTGGGAACAGATGAAGTTAAGGTCAGGGTTATTCGCAATAGCAGCGGGAATATTACTGAGAGCGATATTATGCTAGCTATTGCTTCTAAAGGAATCATCATTGGTTTCAGTACTGGTATCGAGCCGGGAGCGCAGCATTTAGCTGATCTGGAGGATGTGAGTATCCGTTATTATGATATTATCTATAACCTGGTGGATGATGTTAACAAGGCTCTTAAAGGTATGCTTGAACCTACTAAGGTCGAAGTCATTGATGGGCGGGCCGAGGTCCGAGCAATTTTCACTAGTGGGAAAAAGGATAAGGTAGCTGGTGTCTATATTACCGAGGGTAAGGTAAGCCGAGGAATTTCGGTAAGGGTAAAGCGTAAGGAAGAAACATTATATGAATCTGTCGTTAGTAGTCTGAGGCGTTTTAAAGATGATGTCAGAGAAGTTGCCGCAGGTTATGAGTGTGGGGTAGGCATCAAGGATTTTAATGAGTTTGAGGTTGGCGATACACTGGAGTTTCTCAGAATCGAAGAGGTGAAATAGGGAGGGTAATCGTGGCACATCGCATTGAACGTGTAAATAGCCTTATTCGCCAGGAAATCAGTGAACTACTTCAACGCCAAGTCAAAGACCCTCGACTTGGCAATTTTGTGACCGTAACCGAGGTTGTTACCTCTGCTGACCTGAAATACGCCAAGGTTTTTGTCAGTCGCATTGGTAACCCGGAAGAAAAACAGGAGGTGTTAAGCGTACTGGCGTCCGCATCAGGTTTCTTCCGCCGGGAGCTGGCGAAACGTCTGAAGTTAAGATATACCCCAGAACTGAGTTTCCACTGGGATGATTCTATTGAGCGGGGAGATCGTATCCAGCAGCTAATTGACAAGGTTGTTTCTGAGTGAGACAGGCAATAGACCACTCTTTTCAACGAATACTGAGATTAATGAAACTATAAGTATGGACGGCATTTTAAATATTAACAAGCCCAGCGGTCCGACCTCCTTCAGTATAGTATCCACGGTGAAGCGGCTAAGTGGAGAGCGGCGTGTTGGCCATGCGGGCACTCTTGACCCGGCAGCCACAGGTGTTCTACCTGTCTGTCTTGGCCAGGGAACACGAGTCATTGAATTTTTAATGGATAGTACCAAGGCTTACCGGGCCGAGATTGTACTCGGTGTAACTACGGACACTTATGATGCCACTGGCAGAGTTATCCAAAAGGATGATTCTTCCAGAATTAGCCAGGGTGAATTGGAAACAGCTCTTTTTTCTTTTTCCGGCTCAATACATCAGGTGCCCCCGGCATACAGCGCTGTGAAGAATCAGGGCACACCACTTTATAAACTGGCACGGGCTGGTATCGAGGTTAAACGTAATAGCCGACCGATTACTATCTATCATATCGAGCTTGTTGACTGGGAACCGCCTTTAGTTACTATAGAAGTAGTCTGTGGAAAGGGCACTTATATCCGTTCGTTAGCTCATGATCTGGGGCAGGTTTTGGGTTGTGGGGCCCATTTGAAAAGCCTGATCCGCTTGAGATACGGTCTTTTCGATATTAGAGACTCAATTTCCTTACCTCAACTTGAGGACGCTTTTCGTTGTGATTACTGGCAACACTATATTTATCCCATAGATAGTGTTCTCTTACATTGGACAGCTATGGTTGTGAGTGATGATACACGGCAGGAGATAAAGAATGGGCGTTCTCTGGTTGTTGAAAACGTTAAAGTTGACCTGGGTAATGGCAGCTTTCAAAATCAGATTTTAGAGAGGTCGTCCGGAAATCGCTGTCGAGTTTATGCCGTTGACGGTTGTTTCCTGGGTGTGCTACGCTTCAACCCTGAAAAAGGGCAATGGCATCCGGAGAAGGTTTTTCTGTAGATGAATCTCGGTTCTTCGGCATGGGTTAGGGTAGGGGAAGAGGTCTTGACAGCTAACCTCCATTAGGATATATTTCAAACGGGTTTTTTGCAGCAGGTTTCACATCTTAGGAAGGAGGATGATTAAACTATGGGTAAAATTAATGTGGCAGTAATAGGGGTAGGTAACTGTGCCTCATCGCTTATTCAAGGTGTTTACTACTACAAGGATGCAAAAGAGGATGAATTTGTGCCCGGTATTATGCATGTCAACCTGGGAGGATATCATGTTCGAGATATTAATTTCGTAGCAGCTTTTGATATTGATAAGAATAAAGTCGGTAAAGATTTAGCCGAGGCAATTTTTACCAAGCCAAATAATACCTATAAGTTTGCCGATGTACCGGCGACCGGTATTAAAGTCCAGCGTGGTATGACCCATGATGGTCTGGGTAAATATCTATCGGAGGTAATACAGAAAGCACCCTGGCCCACCGTCGATATCGTAAAAGTTCTCAAAGAAACCAAGACCGATGTCGTTCTCAATTACCTCCCTGTCGGTAGTGAAATGGCCACCAAGTGGTATGTAGAGCAGGTTTTGCAGGCTGGCTGCGGTTTCATCAACTGCATACCAGTCTTCATCGCCAGTCGCAAGGACTGGGCAGCGCGCTTTGCCGACCATGGGTTGCCCATTATCGGCGATGATATCAAGTCGCAGGTCGGCGCTACTATCGTGCATCGCATACTCACCAAGTTATTCGTCGATCGTGGTGTAAAGCTGGAAAAGACTTACCAACTAAACTTTGGTGGCAACACCGATTTCCTTAATATGCTGGAAAGAGAGCGCCTTGAGTCCAAAAAAATCTCTAAGACTGGTGCTGTCACCTCGCAACTACCGTACAAAATAGACGCCGATAATATTCATGTCGGCCCTAGCGATTATGTGCCGTTTTTGCTTGATCGCAAGTTCTGCCACATAAGGATGGAAGGTCGCACTTTCGGCGACGTTCCACTACTGGTCGAAGTCAAACTGGAGGTGTGGGATAGTCCCAACTCCGCCGGAGTGGTTATTGATGCTATAAGATGCTGTAAACTCGCTCTGGACCGGGGATTGAAGGGAGAGCTAGTAGGCCCTTCAGCTTACTTTATGAAAACACCACCCATCCAGTATACGGATGATGAGGCTCACCGGATGGTGGAGGAGTTCATTACTACTAACCAGATTAAAGAGGTAAAACCCACTCCCGAGAAAAAACAGAAAAAGTAAAACGCTGAAAAACTGCATTTTACAACAGGGTTTATACTGGTATGAAGATAGCATTGGTCTCTCCGTATGATTTTGCTTTTCCCGGTGGTGTGACGAGCCATATCTCATCACTGGAGCGCTATCTAACCCGGATGGGCCACGAAGTTAAAGTTATTGCTCCCGCATCCAATGAGGTATCTGCTTTTGGCGACAGATTCATACCTATTGGCAAGCCTCGACCTATTCCCAGCAGCGGTTCTATTATCCGTATCAGTATATCTTTAAAGTTAGGTCCGGCTATAAAAAAAGTGTTAGCCAGAGAAAAATTTGATATCGTCCATCTTCACGAACCCTTTATGCCTATGCTTTGCAGTGCGGTTCTTCGTTTTTCAGACGCCACGAATATTGGTACTTTCCATGCCTGGGATGGTAAGCCGGGCTATAACTGGGGAAAGCCAGTCAGTACCTGGATGATACGCGGACGACTCCATAAGCTGCACGGCATGATTGCAGTATCTAATATGGCTATGGCTTATGCCAAAAAAAATGTCCCTGGAGACTACACTATTATCCCTAACGGTATTGATATGGAACGTTTTTCTCCGAATGTGTCTCCTATTGAAGAATTTTGCGATGGTAAACAGAATATCCTGTTCCTCGGACGTCTGGAACGCCGTAAAGGCGCAATATATCTGATCAAGGCTTATCAGCAGGTCAAACAGGAAATCCCTAACTCCCGCCTGATTGTCGCTGGCCCAGGCACAAGGCTTCGTAAACCATACGAAAAATGGGTAAAGAACCAGGGTTTGAAAGATGTCGTCTTTGTTGGCTACGTATCTGAGGATGATAAACCACGGTATTATAGAACAGCTGATATTTATTGTTCTCCGGCAACATCGCGGGAGAGTTTTGGCATCGTTCTACTCGAGGCTATGGCAGTAGGTAGACCAGTTGTCGCCAGTAATATAGAGGGCTATTCCAGCGTGTTAACCCACGGAGTGGAGGGATTGCTAGTAACACCCAGAAACAGTGATGAGCTAGCCCGGACTTTGATTTCTCTGTTAAAAGACGAATCATTACGGCAGCAAATGGGAACTAAAGGGAGAACAACTGCCCAGGAGTACAGCTGGGAAAGAGTTGCCCAGAGAGTGGTTGATTTCTACACCAAAGCGCTTAATGAATCAACTCAGGGGAAATAGCTTCGGAATTTTCAACAGGGTAAATCTCGGCTTGAGTAAGAGGAAGGGGAAGTTTGTGTGAATACTCAAAAGGTTGTCCCGCGAAAAAAACGACCAATATTCAATTTGCCTGAATTCCGTAAAAATATAGCTTCATCTCTTACCGGATTGATAGTCCAGCTTTTTGCTAGAACACCGATAACACCCAATATTATAACTTGTTTTGGTTTTATCATAACTCTTGGTGCTGCGGCCCTTATTATTACCGACCACCTTTTTGCCGCTGGTTTTGTGGTCCTAATTGCCGGTTTCTTTGATATGATTGACGGGGCATTAGCCCGCAGTACCAATCGGGTAACCAGGTTTGGTGCTGTCCTTGACTCCACGCTTGACCGTCTATCTGAGGCAGCAATTATGCTCAGTATACTGTTCATCTATGCAATGGAACAGTACACTCTCGGAATTTCGGTTGTCAGCCTTGCATTGATTGGCTCATTACTTGTAAGCTATATTAGGTCAAGGGCGGAAGCACTAGGCATAGAGTGTGAAGTGGGAATATTTACCCGAGCGGAGAGAATAATTGTACTATCGCTGGGTCTTTTACTGAGCCAGATTGATTATGTCTTAATTATACTTTTAGGACTTATAGCGGTCTTAAGTATAGTTACTATTAACCAGCGGCTTCTTCATGTCTGGCGACAGACAAAAAAATAAAAACCTTTTGGAGGTAAATGATGCCTGTTGTTGCTGTAATTGGAGCTCAATGGGGAGACGAAGGGAAGGGTAAGCTTGTTGATATGCTGGCAGAGAGGGCCACGTATGTGGTGCGTTTCTCTGGTGGGGATAATGCTGGTCACACGGTCGTTAACCCCCACGGCGAATTCAAGCTTCGACTTACACCCTCCGGGATTTTCTATCCTTATGTTACATCGATTATCGGTAATGGCGTCGTTATTAATCCTGCCGTGTTGAATGCAGAGATAGACGGACTGAAATCACGTGGTATTGATACATCGAAACTACTTATCAGCGACCGTGCCAACCTGATTATGCCCTATCATATTCTCCTTGAAAGCTTGGAGGAAGAAGCACTCGGCGATAAAGCTATCGGTACCACACATAAGGGTATCGGCCCCGCCTTTGCCGATAAGATTGCTAGAAACGGTATCAGAGCCGGTGACCTCTTAGATAAAAGATATCTGCGGGAAAGGCTAACGACGGTGCTTGAATATAAAAATAAAATTTTAACTGGCGTATATGGCAAAGCTCCACTGTCATTCAAAGATATCTACAGCCAGTACTGCCAGTACGCTGATCGGTGGGCACCATATATCTGTGATACGACCATCGTATTGAAGGAAGCTGTCGACCAAGATGAACCTGTCCTGCTGGAGGGTGCCCAGGGGGTCCTTCTCGATCCGGATTTCGGGACTTACCCCTTTGCGACTTCTTCTTCGCCTACGGCGGGTGGTGCTTGCCAGGGGTCCGGCATAGCTCCTAACCACTTGTACCATATCGTCGGGGTCTTTAAGGCATTTCAGACAAGAGTCGGTGCAGGACCGATGCCGACAGAACTCAATGACGAGACTAGTGAAATTATACGAGAACGAGGCCAGGAATACGGTACTGTTAGCGGACGACCCCGCCGATGCGGCTGGTTCGATGCTGTGGCTGCCCGCTTTAGTGCACGCATAAATGGCTTTAATACGATAGCTATCACGCGTCTCGATATTCTGGATGTACTGCCGTATTTGAAGATATGCGTTGGCTACAAGCTACGTGGACGGACTATCCGTGACTTTCCGTACAGTATCAAGGATTTGGAAAAATGTAAGCCCGTTTACGAAGAGTTGCCGGGTTGGGAATCTCCAACGGCCGATATACGTATATTTAAAGACCTACCGTTTAATGCCCGACGTTATGTGAAAAGAGTAGAGGATCTAATCGGCTGCCCGTCCAGTTTAATTTCCGTTGGAAGAATGCGTGAGCAGACCATAGTCAGGAGATCGGTTTTTTAACCATAAATATTTAGTAGCATGATCACCATTAGAGAAGCGACGGAGAAAGATATTCCCTGCATCTTGGAACTGTATCGTCAGCTAACAATAACAACTTCTCCGACTGAGCAAAATTACAGTGCCAATCTGGATGTTTACCAGCGTGCCTTTTCTAAAATAAAGGCGTTTACCGGCTGTGAACTGCTAGTCGCTGAAGAAATAAGCGAGGTTGTAGGCACAATAGTACTTATTATAGTGCCTAACCTGTCCCATAAAGCTCTGCCCTGGGCAGCGGTGGAGAATGTGGTTGTTGATGAGAGATACCGAAGGCAGGGGATTGGTAGACTGCTTATGGATTACGCAACTGCCCGGGCTAGAGAAGCAGGATGCTATAAAATTCAGCTAATCAGCGATAAGAGACGCACAGAAGCCCATAAGTTCTATCGTACTCTCGGTTATAAAGCCTCGGGACACGGATTCCGCTTATACCTGTGACTTATATGACTCTTTATTGGGATTGATGTTTAGTCCTTTGAATCAGCAGTTGGAGTAGGTAAGTCCGCCCACACGCCGGTCCGCTTCTGCATCCTGTATTCCCTTAATACCCACAGCCCGGCGACAAGAAAAGACAGTACGTCAGACACCGGCCAGGATATCCAGACCCCGTACAAATCCCACAACCAGGAAAAAAGATAGAGTAACGGAATAAAGATAATAAACTGGCGTACCAGTGAAAGAGCTAAAGCCTCTTTACCCTTGGATAAACCTTGAAAAGTAGTTGCAAACAATACCATTGGTCCCCAGATAAACAACGTTGACATCCCAATACGCATCGCCGGAATTCCCATAGCTAAAAGTTCCGGGTCTTTACTGAAGATACCAAAAAGCTGCGGCGTAATAATCTCGAGCACCACTGTAGCAACTCCCATCATTATGGCAAGCCCGTATGAAGCAAGTTTTACTGCCCGCCAAACCCGGTCCCAGAGGTGAGCCCCAAAATTGAATCCGACAATGGGCAACAGCGCTTGTGATACTCCAAAAATAGGCATAAAAGCTAAATCAATAATGCGAAAAGTAATGCCGACAGCGGCAATGGCTAACGACCCGAATGCCGAAAGAACGTTGGTTAGCAGAATAAAGGTTATGCTCTCGCCAAACTCCATCAGCATTGCCGGAATGCCTACCCGATAAATATCACGCAATATCGGCAGACTCGGCTTGATATATCGAAACTTTATCCGGTAGGCAGACCTGCTGGCGATAATATAGTAAAAAAATAATCCGGCACTGAGTAGCTGGGAGATTACAGTAGCAAGGGCTGCCCCGCGAACTCCCATTTCAGGAAAGGGCCCAATGCCGAAAATCAAGAATGGGTCGAGGACAGCGTTGACTACGACACTACTAATCGTGAATATCATCGGTTTGAGAGCATCGCCGGAGCCGCGCAGCAGGTTGCTGGCAATCAGACTGAAAAACAGGAAAGGCCCGCCAAAGCTGACGACTACCAGATACTGCCGTCCGTAGTCCATAATGTCTGGAGTTGCCCCGCAAAGGATCAAGATGTTATCAGCGAAAAAAACAGCTACTATTAGATAGAGACTACCGAAGAGTCCAGCAGTGGAAAAAACCTGCCCGGCAACATGGTTGGTAGATTCAATATTTCCTTCACCAAAACGCCGTGAAGCCAGGGCATTCACGCCAACACCGGTACCAGCACCGATAGCCACGGCTAATATGTGGAAAGGCATAGCAACAGTCAAAGCTGCGATAGCCTCATGCCCCAGTCGAGATAACCATAGAGTGTTAATGATATTGTAGAGAGATGTGGTTATCATCGAGGCCATACCCGGCAGGCTTAAACTGACGATTAACCTCCACAAAGGAGCGGAACCAAGACGTTCAGTGGTCTCTGTTAACCCTGTTTTCATCTTTCTCGATTACTCTTCCATAGTGCCTCAAAAAGGCAAACATTCTATCCTATCAGTTAATACGCCTGCGGTCAATATACAAGGCTAACTATACACTCTCCTGTAGGAGGAAAGTCAAGGAGGTCTCTTCAACGGAGTCATTGCGAGACCATCCCGACATCGTCGGGAGGCTTCAGCCCGAGCTCAGCCCGAGGGCGAAGCAATCCGTGTGGTGGGGAAATTAATTCAAGAGCTAAAAATAGTTTTCGCATTTCGCGCGATACTCCAAAATGAAGAAGCTAGCAAGTTGTGCTATAATTCGTCTAAAATTCACTTGTGTAAAAAGAGAAAAATGGATGAGGTTGTCAACCTGTCAAGTAAAATAGAAAAGCAGTTACCTTCCGAGCTGGTCGAATTCATGCAGACCGCCGGACTGGTTGCCTCCATCCAGGGACAAAAACTATACCTTGTCGGTGGTGTGGTACGTGACCTTCTCCTGGGACGAACCAACCTCGATCTTGACCTCGTGGTTGAAGGCGATGCTGTCGAAATGGCGGGGCGGCTGGCAGAAATTATCAAGGGCAAGTTGACAGTCCACCTGCGTTTCCAGACCGCTAATCTTAAGTGGAATAAATGGAGGGCTGACCTGGCTACCGCTCGCTCCGAGACCTACGCCAGACCTGGAGCACTGCCTACAATAGAACCAGGTATGCTTGATACCGACCTATTCCGCCGTGACTTCACCATTAACACTATGGCTATCGAACTGGAACCCGGCCGATGGGGAAGTCTGATTGACCTTTACGAAGGCAGGAATGACCTCAAGAAAAGGTTGATACGTGTCCTGCATGAAAACAGCTTTATTGATGACGCTACCCGTATCTGGCGCGCTCTACGCTACGAACAACGGCTGGATTTCAAGCTGGAACCGGATACCCTCAGGCTGCTGAAACAGAATATAGCGATGCTGGATACCATCAGCGGTGACCGGATACGACACGAGCTGGAGCTTGGTCTGAAAGAAGAAATACCGGAGAAAGTTATCCGCCGTGCTGATGAACTGGGAGTTTTGGCGAAGCTTCATCCTTCTTTAAAGGGTGATGACTGGCTGAGTGTAAAATTTGAAGAGGCTCGAAAATGTAGCTCCCCGGATATACCACCTGGCGAACTCTATCTGGCACTGTTAACCTACCGCCTGAGTGATAAAGAGACTGAAGAACTTATCCTAAAGCTCAGATTGCGAAAGTCACAGGCAAAGACCCTGAGAGAGACCGGCAGCCTGAAAAACAGACTTGAATCGCTGGCTGAACCCGCACTTATACCGAGTCGTATTTACCAACTCCTGTATGGACATTCCCAGCAAGCGTCGACAGCCATCTATCTGGCTTGCGATTCACCGGTAGTAAAACAGCATATCAACCTTTTCCTTACCAAACTCCGCTATATCAAACCAGCCCTGACCGGCAACGACCTGCAAAAGATGGGTATCTCCCCCGGTCCCCAGATGAAAGAAATCCTCGAACGCCTGCTTCAAGCCAGACTCAATAGCAAGGTAACAGATAAAAAAGGAGAGGTGGAGATGATGAGGGGGTGGGTAAGGTAGACAGAAATAAAATCACTAAAAGCCAGAGAGGAGGAGTATAAAATATCACTAGGTGAAAAATGGGCGTCTCCAGAGGATTTTGCCACACTTTTTCAGTATTTCTGGTATCGTGATTTCCCGATAGACCAAATATCCACAGGGGCTAAGCGCACTGATTGGACTATCCATATTGGAGTAGTCGTCCGTAATGTAGCCGACCTTATGGGACTCGTTACAAGATTTGAAAGGGGAGGCAGGAAAGACGCAGTGCTTCGTAGCCGTGATGGTGATGAATTTGTTATTGAATGGGAATGGGGTGGAGTCTGGGGCAACGAGTTAGAAAAGTTGAAATCCCCTCGTAAAATCTGGAGGAAAGAGCCTAGGTGCGCGGTTCTTATAACATATACGCACACACAAAATATACAAAAGGTTTATGCACATGTAGCTAAGAAGTGGGAAGGAACAAAATGGCCTCTTCTACTCGTCCTGATTGATTTGGAAGAGTCCGGGGAATTTACTTCAGGAAAAGAGTTTAAGAATATACAAATGTCTGTGTTTGACAATAATGGACGAAGAGAGCTTCGCAAAGCTCCTGCATTTCCCTGGGAAGTAAGCGGGACTCGTTGGGATAAGGAACAGGAATAACTTTATTAGATAAATACCCTTTTCAAACCTCTCAACTTTTATCCCTCTCCCCTTATGTAAAAGGAGAGCGAATTTTTTATTAGTTAGGGTGAAGTAACAACCTATAATCCCAGTTCTCTAGAAACCGCCTGCATTGCTTTTAAGCCCAGCTCAATAAACTCATCAAGCACGAGCCCTATTTCAACACAGGTGGCAATCTGCTCTCTGTTGGCACCGGCGGCAAAGCTCTTTTCCTTAAACCTTTTCCTCACCGATTTAGCCTCAACGCTGGCTAATTTTTTATCAGGTCGGACCAGAGCAGCCGCCGTAATCAGACCAGTCAGCGGGTCGGTGCAGAACAAAGCCTTATCGAGCTTCGTCTCCCGGGTAACACCAAGTGCTTCATTATGGGCAAGGATAGCATGAATTATAGCTTCGCCGGCACCCATTTCTCTGACCATGTCTGCCCCCAGCTTACCATGACGGCTCATATCACCCTCAGTCAGCTCCATATCAATATCGTGCAGGAGACCAGCAAGCCCCCACTCCTCCTTACCCTCACCCAGCCGTTCAGCCAGCGCTCTCATAATTGCCTCGGTTGCCAGCATATGTTTCACCGAGTTTTCATTCTTGACATTATTTCTAACCGAATCGAGAGCCTCTTCTCGTCTCATTTTTCGCCTCCTTTGCTGACCGGTCTCAGCAGTAAGGATAATATAGCACCCACCAGACTGAATGCGCCACAAATGATGAAAGCGGGGTAATATTTACCAGTAGAGTCGAATATACCTCCGGCTATAACCGGACCTAGAGTCCCACCGATGGTAATAATGAAAACAACAACTCCCAGGATGACACCATGTGACTTCATACCAAAAAGGTCCGCCACTACCGGGGACTGTGCAGACACCAGCCCACCATATGAAAAACCAAAGATAGCACCAAACAGGAACACCATCCATGTTTCTCTGGCCATCAGCAACCATGCCATAGCCGCCGCCACCAGAATATAGCATCCAGTCATAACCAGTCTACTGCCAATTCTATCGGTAAAATTCCCCATCATTATCTTGCCGACGACGCTCAGCGCTCCAATGGCTATAAAAATGTTAGCCGCTGTTGATGCAGAAATCTCCAAATCCATAGCGTGCAGTACAATATGTACCATCGTCGCCTGAAGAAAGAAACCGAAGCCGAAGTAGGCAGCAGATAATAACCAGAACCGACGGGTGCGAAGTGCCTGCGGGAGAGAAAGCCCTTTGACTTCTGGAGTTAGACTTTCTCCTTTTATCCCACCCTGACCAGGCGACAACTCTTGTCCCTGGGCTGGAGCGTTCCTGAGGAATTGTGCCATTGGTATAACCAGGACCAGTACCGTTGTACCTAGCACAACATATGAAGTACTCCAGCCATAACTGGTGATAAGCCAGTTAGCTAGTGGGGGCATAATCATTGTACCAACACCGATACCGGCAACCGAAATGCCAACCATCAGCCCCCGCGTCTTGAAATTGGCAAACCACCTGGTCACGGTGGATGTCAGAGGAACGTAGCTACCGCTCATGCCGATAGCTATTAGCACACCGTAAAACAGATAAATATGCCAGATGGTACTGGTTAATGACATCAGTAAATAGCCCAGTCCTGTGAATAAACCACTTGCCGTAACGACAACCCTACTGCCGAACCGGTCGTTTAGCTTTCCGGCGATTATATAGAGGAATCCATGCAGAAACATGTAGAGCGAAAACGCC
>CAYOHA010000003.1:0-31550 GCA_964403625.1 uncultured Dehalococcoidales bacterium
TTTTCGGACAACCTCAGGTCTACGTTTAAGGGGAAGGGGGTTAGGGGGGATGAGGGTATAAAACCCTATTAAAATCCATATTCCTTCATCTGCTGATAAAAGTCTGAAGCCATGCTGCGCACCTGTTTAGGGTCTGATTTTGCCAACTCCTTTAGTTTGGATTCGCGTAACTCGGCATCCTTCTCGCCAGTAACAATTTCCAGAAATTGCAGTTTAGGGTTGTTTCCTGAAGCAGAAGACTTCTTCTTACCAAGTCCAGAGAGCTGACTGCGAATGTTTTGCGTATGTCCGACATAAAAAATTCCGTCATCAAACTCAATGACATAGATGAAATACCTTTCCTGGACCGGATAACCACCTCTTAATATCTCAGAATACTTTTCCCTGGTTGACTTTTTTTGCTTGGATTTTACGGCAGCAGGCTTCCGTTTCTTTACAGGACGCCCCAGATAGCAATCAAGACAAAATCTATACATCGTATCTTTAAACCGGCTACATTTGGGGCACCGGTCGATAATTCCATCAAGCCATTTCTGGTGGTGGGTAGGGCAAAGATACTCAGTTCCAGTGATGGTATTGCTACAGTGCCAGTATTCACAGATACGCTGACTTTTCCTCATTAACATGGCTATAGTATATCCCGATTAGGTATACAGAACAAGTTTTATTTTTCATGTCATTTGGTAAGAATGTTTAACAATATAAAAAATTTGGATTATAGCCACAAATAGTAAAAAAACAAACACACAGGTATGTTTTATTTTCGGGATTTATGGTAAAGTTAAGATAATATTAACAATAACCAGCAGCTTATTTTAATCATTCAAAATAAAATATACGGCACAGGGAGGTAAGAATGTTTTGTAGAAACTGTGGCAAAGAATTAACAGGCACTCCTGAAATTTGTCTCGGTTGTGGAGCCAAGCCTTTAATTGGAAGTAGCTTTTGTCAGGCGTGTGGTGCTGCGACAAACTCTCTTGCTGAAATATGTATCAAATGCGGAGCCAAGCTGGTAAAATCAAAAGTATCACCAGCTAATGTCTCACCAAAATCAAGACTTGTTGTTACTCTACTAGCTTGGTTTCTTGGAATTTTCGGCGCTCATCGGTTCTATCTCGGGAAGACCGGAACAGCAGCCGCTATGCTCATCTTGTTTATATTATATATCGCAACCTTATGGTTTTTTGGATTCGGATTTATATTTCTTATAGCAGTAGGAATCTGGGCATTCATAGATTTCGTAATGGCTGTTTCAGGAAATATGAAAGACAAAGAGGGCAAAGTTATTTCGAATTGGGAAACTTAGAAACCTGAATTTATTAGACCTATCAAATATCTTAAGACATCCGCGATAAAGGAGGGGATAGATGTTTTGTAGAAACTGTGGCAAAGAACTAACAGGCACTCCTGAAATTTGTCTCGGTTGTGGAGCCAAGCCTTTAATTGGAAGTAGCTTTTGTCAGGCGTGTGGTGCTGCGACGAATCCCCTGGCTGAAATATGTATCAAATGCGGAGCAAGGCTAGGAAAAGGAGAGACTATTGACGTTTCACCAAAATCAAGACTCACCGCTACCTTGCTTTGCGTTATGCCTACTTGGGTTGGGATAGCTGGTATTCATCGATTCTATCTCGGGAAGATTGGAACCGGAATCGCAATGCTTCTAACCTATGGTGGACTAGGAATCTGGACACTAATTGACTTTATAATGGCTGTTTCGGGAAGCATGAAAGACAAAGAGGGCAAGCCAATCAAGAATTGGTAAAATAGATCCACAAAAAAAATGCGTATATCAAAGCTATTTGGAAAGACACAAAGAGAGCTTCCAGCCGAAGCTGATACCATCAGCCACCAGCTGCTACTGAGAGCGGGAATGATAAATCAGCTTTCTGCCGGACTTTACTCTTACCTGCCACTCGGGTTAAGAGCCCTCAAAAAAATCGAGAATATTATCCGCGATGAGATGAATAAACCCGGCGGTCAAGAAGTAAACCTCCCGGTAATCCAACCGTTCGAGATATGGCAGCAAAGTGGACGCGCCCGGGCTCTGGGTAAAGTACTTTTCTCGCTTAATGACCGACGCGAGCGTAAGCTGGCACTGGGACCAACTCACGAAGAAGTCATTACCAAGCTGGCGGGACGTTACATTCAGAGTCATCGTGATTTACCTCAACTCGTATATCAGATCCAGGTAAAGTTCCGCGATGAACCACGTCCCCGGGGCGGACTGATACGGGCACGTGAATTTCTCATGATGGACCTCTACAGCTTTGACCTCGATGAGGAAGGGCTGGATATTAGCTACCAGAAAATGGTCCAGGCTTATCAGAATATCTTCGAACGGTGCTGTCTGTCTACTATACTGGTGGAAGCGGATAGCGGTGCTATTGGTGGTAAAGATTCCAGCGAATTTATGATGATAACAGAAAGTGGTGATGATGAAATTATTCATTGTAGTTGTGGTTACGCTGCCAATATTGAGAAGGCAGAAATGGACAAGGGGAATGTCGGTGGTGGTGAGCCGTTAAACCTGGAAGAGGTTGCCACGCCGGGAAGATTTTCAATAAAAGAGGTAGCTGACTTTTTCAATATTCTCGCTAGCGGTACCCTGAAGGCAGTGTTCTATATTGCCGACGGTAAATTTACTTTTGGTGTCATCAGGGGAGACCTTGATGTAAACGAGGTGAAATTACAGAACGCCCTGAAATGCACTGAACTCAGGATGGCTACCGAGGATGAGGTTATCGAAGCGGGGATTGTGCCTGGTGCAGCTTCCCCGTTAGGTATCAAGGGCATTACCGTAATAGCAGATGATTCGGTAACCTCGGGTAGCAATTTTGTTGCCGGGGCAAATAAGCCAGAGACACACCTGAAAAACGTAAACTATTCCAGGGATTTTAAGGCTGATATTATTGCCGATATTGCAAGGGCTCATGCTGGAGATATCTGTCCGAAATGCGGGAAAAAGTTACAATCGAGTCATGGTATCGAGATGGGACATATCTTCAAGCTTGGCACACAATTCAGCGATGTATTTGACGCTTTTTATATAGATGAAGAAGGTAACACTCATCCAATAGTCATGGGGTGCTATGGAATAGGGCTGGGTCGACTGCTGGCGGGCGTCATCGAGCAGAACCATGATGATAAGGGCATTATCTGGCCCTTATCTATCGCTCCTTACCACATCTACCTTTGCCCTCTCTATCGGGAAGGTTCCAAAGTCTCCGAAGTTGCCGAAAAGCTGTATACCGACCTGACAGCCCAAGGTTTAGAAGTACTTTTTGATGACCGTGAGGAATCTCCTGGAGTGAAATTTAACGATGCTGACCTTCTGGGAATACCTTACCGGCTTACCGTCAGCCCCCGCACCCTGGAGAAAAACAATATAGAGTTAAAAAAGCGTTCGGAGAAAGAGACCCAACTCCTACCGTTAGGGGAAGCAGTGACCAGACTCAAGAGACTGGCGGTATGTTAGTGTAGTTACTTATTTAACAGGTAACCAACAAACAGTCAGTTTTAAAACTTTCGTTTGATGAAAAAAGTAAGAGTCCATTTATACGAAAGTTGCCTTGACTAAACAATATTTCCCGCTATAAAATCAAGCCATTATATTTTATCCGAAAGGAGGTGCGAATATTCCGGTTTAGTCAAGAAATAGAATTGGATAAAAAATTGGATTATAAAAAAGGAGGGATATTATTCCATGCTGAGTAAAATTGGTTTTGCGGCATTCATTATCGGCCTAATTATTTGCGTCGTCTGTGGTTTTGTATCAGACTGGTCGCAGAATACTGGTATCATTATCGCATTGGTCATACTTGGCTTAATAGTTGGCTTCTTAAATATTACAGCCAAAGAAATAACGCTTTTTCTGGTAGCGACAATTGCTTTAATCGTAACAGGTAACGCATTTAGTTCCCTCACAGTATTGGGCATTGGTGAATACCTGAACCGGATGCTTGGTCTGGTGGGGACGTTAATGGCACCTGCCGCAGTTATAGCTGCAATAAAAGCCCTGTGGGCGGTCGGCAAACCCGGAGAGTAACCATAGCCAGGCGTTCTCCATATAATTGGGGATGTATCGAAGATAGCTTAACTTTGATAAAATTGAAAAAACCAAGTAACAGATAGATTGATAAAAGTCCAGATTGCGAGACTGAGTTGACAATCTGGACTTTTATTATTTAACATAAATTCTATATTATCTATAAACTGCCATACTTAGACAATATCGTTAGACTATATACACTTATAAAATAAGATTAAGGATGTACTTAATACATTACTGTTTTGGGGTCTATCGTTGAAAATAATCAAGCCTCTTTTCTCTATCAGTATAAACATGGAGTATAATCGGTCAGTACCGGATTTATCCAAATAATCAAAATCAGGAGATAAAAAAATGAAACTAAGTGGGAAAATAGCCTTAATCACTGGTGGAGGTACCGGCATCGGAGCAGCTATCACCAGAAGATTCGTACAGGACGGGGCGAGAGTCTGTATCGTTGGTCGAAGGCGCGAGAAATTGGCAGAAACAGCTGCATCATTACCGGAAGGTTCTATTACTATCTTTCCGGGTGATGTATCAAAGTATGAGGACATTAAAAGAATGGTAGTATTGACGCTGGAATTCGGCGGAAAACTGGACATCCTGGTAAACAACGCTGCTATTGAGTCGATGGGGAGTGTGACCGAACTGGATCCAGAGGAGTGGCAAAGGGCTTTGGATATCAACCTGACCGGGCCTTTTCTTCTGATGAAGGAGGTTATCCCTCACATGATAAAGAACAGCGGCGGCTCGATAATCAACATTTCGTCTTTGGGAGGAATAAGGTGCCTGCCAGGTATGCCTGCATACTGTACAACGAAAGCCGCACTCATCATGCTGACAAAACAGGTTGCGCTGGAATATGGACCTCAAAGTGTGCGTTGTAATGTCGTGTGCCCCGGAGGCACTATGACCGAAATGAATAAGAAATTGGTAATACCTATTTCGGAGAAACTTGGTATTGATATTGCGGGCGGTTACAAATATTTCACCAGAAGCGTGCCTTTACGCCGGGCAGCCAAGCCTGACGAGATTGCCAGCTTGTGCAGTTTCCTGGCCAGCGACGACTCCTCTTTTATGACCGGTTCCGAACTGGTTATAGATGGTGGAGCTGCAATCGTAGATGTCCAGGGAGCTACTCTGGCTAATATCGGAGTATGATATAGCAACCCGGAATACCGGTAAGTAACTAGCTTACTCAGCTTTGACCTAAAACCGGAATGTGCCTATGGTTCTGGATATGTACAGGCACTTTGGAAACCGTAACTCCTTCACAGAGATTCTGACTTCTATCCTGTTAGTTTCTTTTTTCTTGAAAAACCTGATAAAATAAACTTAGTAAAATAATAGTTGAAAAATCCACATAGACAGGAGGCGGAAATGCAAGGAGATAAAAAAGTCATTGATAATCTTAACTCTCTTCTAGCGGATGAGCTTACAGCTATAAACCAGTATATGGTACATTCCGAGATGTGCGACAACTGGGACTACGAGAAGCTACACGAGACGATTCAGAAACGGGCTATTGATGAAATGAAACACGCCGAAAAGCTTATCGGGCGAATACTGTTTCTGGAGGGGATCCCTATCGTTAGTGAACTCAAAAAGCTGCACATAGGTCCGGATGTGCCCAAGATGTTTGCTAATGATCACGATGCCGAGTCTGATGCCATTAAAGCCTACAACTTAGCTATCCTAGTATGTGGTGATGCTAAAGACTACGCGACGCGGGAAATACTTGAAGATATCCTTCAGGATGAAGACAGACACATAGATGCAATCGAGGCAATACAGGACCAGATAACCCATATGGGTGTTCAAGTCTTCTTGTCTACGCAGGTCAAATAGGATTGGCGGCAACTTAATCACAAACCCTAAAAAATCTGCGATTTTACGAGGAACTCCGCTTAGCAGATGGGGTATTGACCCCACTTCTGTTCAAGGGGATGTTTCACCCTTATATACCCGGAAGATACAAAATAAGGATATAGTCTCCCCCGATCCTTACTTCAGACGTTTCTGGAATATTATCTCATCATCTCCGGGGGTATAAAAGTCAGGAATACGGGCGATGATTTCGTAGCCACGATGAAGGTAAAACTGCCTGGTGCTTTCATATGAGGGTAAGGACGATGTTTCAATGATGATCAATCTCCCCCCACTACCCCTTATATTGTTCTCGGCATAATCAAGGAGAATACTACCGATCCCCTTCCCCTTCCGCTCCCGGTCAACAGCTATCCAGTATACGTCCCAGGTCCCTTCAGTTATCGGCGTTGGACCGAAGCAAACAAAACCCATAACAATCGAGTCAAGTTCAGCCACCAGAGTATGATAACCTGACTGGTAAGGGTCATCCAGATAACTGTCAATTACCTCCTCGGCGACAACAACCTCATATGATTTGAATTCAGGTGTATTGCGGAGAATCTTCATTATGCCGGGTTTATCATCTGAGGTAATAGTACGGATCTTAATGTTCACTGCTGCTCCTTATCTAAAGCCAGCTCCATAATTTTCTTAATAAACTGAGTATAATTCATTCCGGCTGCCTGAGCCTGGCGCACTGTGCCAGCGCCAGGAGAGATATCAGGATTAGGATTCACCTCAATGATATTCAGTTGTCCCTCATGATCCAGCCGCATATCTACTCTAGCACAGCCCCGGCAGCCAACAAGTCCAAAAGCTGCTGTTACCATCTGAGTAATATATTCTTGTTCAGTAGTCCCAATATCAGCCGGACAGACTACCTGTGTACCTTGATAGTAAAGGCTGTCCGGCTCCCATTTAGCGGCAAAGGTAACAATCCTGGGCATTTCCGAAGGCAGCGCATAAACTATTTCCGACACGGGAAGAATGGCTGGTTCTTTGTTACCCAGAATAGTAGCATTAAACTCACGACCATCGATGAACCTTTCGACCAAAGCACTTCCGCTGTAATTTTTACTGACCAGGCTGACCTGCTTTTCCAAAGCTTGGTAATCATTGACCAGGCTTTCCGGTGATAGTCCGTGACTGGCATCTTCGCTACAGGGCTTGATAATACAGGGAAAGGGAAGATTGAAAAGGTGAATTATTTCAGGACTCAATACCTGGAAGTCTGGCGTCCGGATCCCCGCACTCTTTAAAACCACTTTCGTCTTAGTTTTATCAAGAGCCAGCCTCAACGCCGATGCGGGACAGCCGGTAAAAGGCATCCCGATTTCCGACAGAATTTCCGGCACTTCGGCTTCGGTATCAGGATATCCGGCGAATCCTTCGAAAAGATTGAAAACCAGATCCACATTAAGGGCTTTTAGTACTTTTTTAGCCTTCTCAATCGGCGGTACCAGAGGAATCCGTACCATATCACAATCAAGCTCATATAAAGCCTGTTGCACTGCCTCTACCGCTTCAAGGACACCTAGTGCAGCTTTTTCCTCACCAACAGAGTCATATCGCGAAGGGATCGGCTCGTTGTAGACGATAGCTACACGTGTGTGCACTGCGGATACCTCTTAAGCGCGGCCTTAAGCACGCCGACGATAAGCTCTTGATGAGTCCATCCCAGTATCTTTGCCATAATAACCAGGTCACTATGATTACCCAGGCCAGGCAGAGGGTTCACCTCTAAAAAATAGGGCACCCCTTCAGGGCTGACTCTGAAGTCCAGCCGGGCGAAGTCACGACATCCAAGAGCCTTAAAAGCACTGAGACTGCTGGATTCCAGATTTTTCAGTACCTTTTCCTCAAGAAGTGGTGGGCATTCATACTCAACGAGTGTCAGGTAATCACGTTTAACTTCAAGGGAGTAGACGAAGTGTTTATCCTCTTTTTTAGGAAGAACGCGCATCATCCCCAGCACTGTAGTGGGGGAATTGCCGATTATTCCCACAGTAACCTCATCACCATCGATAAACTCTTCGATCATTACCGGCTGCTGATAGTTATTCAATACCTTGTCGACTACCTCAATAGCATGTTCCGGACTTTCGGCAACTGAACTGAGTCGTATCCCCTTGCTTGAACCTTCATAAGCTGGCTTCATGATAATTGGGAAAGTGAAAACGTCAGAAGCGACTATCTGCTGGAATTCCCGGCTTTCAGTCATCACACGCCACTTTGGAGTGCTTACTCCTGCTGAAGCAACCAGACTCTTCGTCAGCGGTTTATCCAGACAAATAGCCAGGCACTGCGGATCTGAACCAGAATAGGGAATATCCAGCATCTCTAAAATAGAAGGTACTTGAGCTTCACGGCTACGATAATTACCCCGCCCTTCAGCAATATTAAAAACGAAGTCTACTTTCTGATGTAGAATATTGCCGAGAAACCCCCTGCCGCCACCGAGCTTAACAACAGTATGCCCACCGGCTTTTAGAGATGAAGCTATCAACTCTACGGTCTCAGGGGAGTCATACTCTTCAAAAGCGTCTTCGACGCTAGCTTGCCCTGCCTGTATGGCTTCCTTAAGATCATACGATAGCCCTATTCTCATCTTCGACTCCTGCCAGCAAGACCAGCTGCCTGCCATCGTACGATGGTAAACGTGAATGAGAGCTTACCCTTCTGCCATTACGGTGACCGTTTCCAGGAAGGTTCGAACTGCCGGGATTCCGGAAGTTAAACAGTTTGCCTTCATAATTTCTGAGTATAAGCTCTTCCCTGGTTTGCGATAGCACGTAATTCGGCTGAAGAGGAACCTTGCCACCACCCCCAGGCAGGTCGATGACAAAAGTAGGTATCGCCAGTCCTGAAGTGTGTCCGCGCATTCCCTTGATAATTTTTATGCCAGTTTCTACAGGAGTGCGAAGGTGTTCAGTCCCCTGTACCTCATCACACTGGAAGAGATAATAAGGACGCACTTTTATCATAAGAAGACCGTGACATAGCTTTGTCTGGGCTTCTACGCTATCATTAACGCCGCGTAGCAGAACCGACTGATTGTTGACGGGAACTCCACTACGTACTAGACGATCGCAAGCCCGGGCAGATTCCGGTGTTATTTCCCTAACATGGTTGAAATGGGTATTCAACCATATAGGACCATATTTGGACAGCATATTACAGAGTTCATCATCGATACGCTGAGGCAATACCACAGGATACCTGGTACCAATACGAATAATCTCGACGTGCTGTATACTCCTTACCCGGGAAATGATATCCTCCAGGTGACGGGTAGACAGGGTAAGAGGATCGCCACCGGAGATGACTATATCCCTGACAACCTTATGCTGACGGATATAATCCAGCATGGCTTCAACTTCAGTAGAGGTACGCACCCATCCACCATTTCGCCATTCTCTCTTACGGGTGCAGTGTCGGCAGAGCATCGGGCAGATATCCGTAAGCACCATAAGCACCCGATCAGGATAGCGGTGTACCAGCCCCGGCACGACTGAATCTCTTTTTTCTTCTAGTGGGTCTTCTTCACCCATACCCGCACAGGTTATTTCTTCAAATGAAGGTATAGCTTGTTTACGGATAGGGTCGTTCGGGTCACAGGGATTTATTAATGATAGGTAGTAAGGTGTTATTGAGAGAGGATATCTAGTGGTAACAAGCTTGATCTGTGCCTGTTCTGTAGTCGAGAGAGGAATAAATTTTACCAAGTCTTCAACGGTAGTAATACGATTACGAAATTGCCACTTCCAATTATTCCAAGAATCATCCGAAATTTGTCCAAAGAATCTTTCTCTAGCCAGACTGATAGTATTACTGGGAGGTTCTTCGTCGGCTACTGAACCCATTGTTTCAGATTTGCCAGGAGGCTCCTCTTCGGTTTCTCCGAAGCATTGGCTTTTTATGGCTGTTATTGTTTTTTTCATATATCCTCCTTATATTTTTTTATTAATAAATAGTTTCCTTTTTAATAGCTTTTCAGGCTACTTTAGCCTTCATAATCGGTACCCGCCGGTCAGTCATATAGATATTCCTCTGATTGTCAGTATACCCTTCGTATAGCAGCATCTCGGGGTGTTGAGCAAGATCCTGCCTGATACTTATTATAACATTTTTTTCCTGTGCTCTATTAGGGCTGAATATGTTTATGAATCTAACCTGTTTACCATCGACTTGACCGTCATATTCAAAACACCTTAGTAATTCAAGATATTCAGGTAACAGTCCAAATCTATGCCTCATATACTCTTGAATAGCCTTGGGCACCTTTTTTACCTCAGTATCATGCCATATATTTATATGCATATATCCGGCTTCTCCCAACATCATACATCAGCAGCGTGTAATTATAACTGCACTGAATAAAATAAAAGAGCAGCCTATTTCCTTCTTCTCTAAAAAAATTACAAATCCATTTATTCAGGATTTTTGCTCGCTCTGCTTCAAATCAGGATGTTTCCATGCAATATGTTTTTCGAGGCTAGCATGGTCGGTAGAAGTAAAAAAACACCCCTTCGCAGGACACTTTAATATTTCAACAGTAGTTGCCTGCTTCTTTTTGAATAGACCCATCTTCTAACCTCCTTGGATGTCCAGTTTAAGTTTTTTACCTTTCCTGATTGGAGGGGGTTTCCTGATGTGCCGTTATATACTTACGGTTTCTTCCGTTGCCACTTCGTTTTGAGATTCTTCCGTTAACGCTGTCTTGGCCGGTAAACTTCGTTGATAACCACATTGAAGGCACCATTCATACCGACTCTGGCAGTCGCCTCCAACATCAGGATAGACACCCTCTTCAACAAAGAGATTGCCATTGCATTTTGGACAGCGTCTATTAGTAAAACCTCTTCTCATCTTCTCCATAAACTCCGCTACTAAATCCATCTTTCCCTTAAATAAAGGAAAAGAAGATATTTCTAAGGGGCAAGCCCCTTTATATCTTCGTAACTACCTTGAAGTGATCACTTGACAAGGGAATTATGTTTCTAGTATAATTTTTCAAGAATTTTTACGGTAGATTTCTCCTTCTAGAACAACTTTTCTATCAATATTATATATTATTATACAAAGACTTTGAAATTTGTCAAGAGGTTTTTTATAACTTTTTTTAGATTCTAGGGGAGGATTCCAGAATATGACTGAATGGACATTCCTCACGAACCACGCATTAGTAATGGTCTCTATTGCTAAAAAACGCGACCCAACAGCCAGGGAAATTGGCGATGATGTGGGAGTAACAGAAAGAACAGCACATAAGATAATGATGGACCTGGAAAAAGACGGTTATATTACCAAAACCAAGATCGGTAGAAGAAACAGGTATAGAATCAATCCTAACCTACCTATGAAAAAGGCTGATGTTTCAGTAGGCGAACTACTTGAACTGATGGGCTGGAAACGCAGAAAAAGCCAAAAAACCACACAAAAAGTTGCTTAACGACCTTACTCGATCAATCAACAGACACAATTATACTTTGTCATCTACAAGACAAAGCAGCTACCAAAGTAAAAACGCTCAAAAGAGATGAGGATTTTTTATCGATCTAGCTACGCAACGTAGCCCCAAGCTCTATGGTTAGTATGGCCAGGATTTGTTCCTGGACTTTGTCAACCTCATTATCAGTCAGGGTATGTGTGGCCGATTGAAAGGTAACCCTGTAAGCCAGGGACTTCTTACCCTGAGGAACCTGCTCACCAGAATAGACATCAAAAAGAGTAACCTTATGTACCAGAGGAAAGTCCTTTATAGTACCTAGTACTTTTTGGTGAGTTATTCCAATATCAACTACAAGAGCTATATCCCTGATCACAGCAGGAAACCGCGGTATTGGCTGGTACATTTTATGACTGGTGATAAAGGGGAGGAGCGCCATCAGGTCGATCTCAAAAAGAAAGACCGCCTCAGCAATATCAAACTTTGCCAGGACTTCAGGATGCAGCTCACCAACAACACCAAGTATATTACCACCAACTACTATTGCTGCCTGTTTAGTCGGGTGTAAGCCATGGTCTGAACACTCCTCAAAACTAACTTTGACATCCAATTTAGTGAGTAAACCCTCTATAATCCCCTTTGCTTCAAAGAAATCTGGGAATTCATCTCCACCCAGCCACGATTTCTCAACTCTGGAACCACTCAGCAGACCGCACAGCATTTCACGCTCGTCAGGTAAGCCCTGCATGCGTGGCAGGTATACCTTATCCGTTTCAAAAAGTCTGATACCCCCATCTTCATATCTTCTGTTCGCTGAGAGGGTAGCCAGAAGGTTAGCCCGCAGGCTGGTGCGAAGATATTCCTGTTCGGTGGTCATTGGATTAGTCACACGAAGGGGCTCAGGCGCAACGGGATAAGGCTCGGTCGAGAGTCTATTAAGCATTTCTAGACTTGTCAGAGAATAGGTGATTATCTCCTGAAAGCCGAAACCGGCGAGGAGTTGGCTTACTTCACGCTTAAGCCTGATGATAGGTTCAGGATTTTGCCTGGGTATTGGCTGGCTAAGCATAGTGGTCGGAATCTTGTTATAACCCGTGATGCGGGCTAGCTCCTCGATAAGGTCAACGGCCAGGTGTATATCGGTGCGCCAGTAGGGAGCTGTTACCAGGACCTCCGAGACTGAACCCGTCTGCTGGCACTCGAAACCCAGAGAAGCCAGGGTATCTACTATCTGTTCAAGGTTCAATTCAACTCCCAGGCAGCGCTTGACTTCACCAGTCGATAGCAGGACAGGTTTTTGCTCCAGTCTGCCGGGATAGACATCAATTATACCTTTAGCAACCACACCATCACCCAGTTCAGCAAGCAACTGAGTAGCGTGTTTAAGAGCCGGCAGGGCTAAATCAGGGCTGATACCCCGCCCAAAACGCATACAAGCTTCACTGGACAGACCTAATGTCCGACCAGTATAGTGATTGTTCGCGGCGTTAAAATTAGCGGCTTCCAGAAGTATTGAGGTAGTCTCTTCAGTTACCTCGCTATTAGCACCGCCCATAACACCAGCTACTGCCACTGCTCCTTTAACATCGGCGATAACCAGCATTTTAGAATCAAGCTCGCGTTCATTATTATCAAGGGTAGTAACAGGTTCATAGTCACCGGCACGACGCACAATAATCTTTCTACCCCTTATCTTCTCATAGTCGAAAGAATGCAAGGGCTGTCCATACTCCAGCATAACGTAGTTGGTGACATCTACCAGATTATTAATCGGTCTCATTCCGCAAGCCAGCAATCTCTGCTGCATCCAGGCTGGAGATTCAGCTATCTTGACTCCGGTTACCAAACTAGCACAATACCTGGGACAGAGGTCAGGAGCCCAGATTTCCACAGCTATTTGCCGGTCAATAGCTAATCCTGCTTCCTGATAGTTAACCTCTCGAATATGAAGGCTCTGACCGGTCAGAGCAGCAATCTCTCTGGCTATACCGATGACCGACAGGCAATCAGCGCGGTTGGGAGTTATGTCTACATCAAGAATAACATCGCCAAGATAATCGACCAGTGGTGTGCCGACCGGAGCATCATCCGGCAGGACCAATACTCCTTCGTGCCTGTCCGAGATACCCAGTTCCTTTTCCGAGCAGACCATACCACTGGAGACAACTCCCCGAATCTTGGCTGGCTTTAAAGTAACCACCTCTCCGGTATGCCCGTCAATGAGTTTAGCACCAAGACGGGCAAAGGCCACCTTATCACCAACTCTCAGATTGGATGCCCCGCAGACGACCATTACCTGCTCGGTGCCAAGATCTACAGTGGGCAGAGTCAGGCGATCAGCATTAGGATGCGGATTGACAACCATTATCTGACCGACCAAGACATTCTCCCAGTTGCCGCCTGTAGCCTCTGTCCCACCGACCTCCAACCCAGCCATTGTCAGTCTCTCTGCCAGTTCAGGCAGAGGTACTGTGATATCCACATATTCTTTTAGCCATTTTAGTGATACTTTCATTCACTTACGCCCTTAAGTAAAATATTACTTTATAGTCTATAATATTAAAACTGCTTTAAGAATCTTAGGTCATTATCATAAAGGAGACGCATATCGTCAATTCCATAACGTAACATCGGAAGACGTTCAAGCCCCATACCGAAAGCAAAGCTGGTGTAGACATCCGGGTCAATACCACCGCGTCGGAGTACGTCAGTGTGAGTCATCCCTGCACCCAGTATTTCAATCCAGCCACTATTCCCGCACAACCGGCAACCTTTACCATGACAAACAACACAATCGATAGCCATTTCAACTCCCGGCTCAACAAAAGGAAAGTAATCACAACGGAAACGTACCTTCCTGTCCTCACCGAAGTAACGTCGGGCAAACTCGTAGAGTGTGCCTTTAAGATCAGCCATAGTTATCCCCTTATCAACAGCCACTCCATCAATATTATGATAGATATTCAAATGGGTAGCGTCGGTTGCCTCATAGCGATAAACTCTTCCCGGTTCAATAGCTCTAATTGGAGGTTCCATTGTCTCGATAACCCTAGCGCTAATCGCTGTGCCCTGGGTACGCAGCAGAGGCTTCCAGCCTTTCTCTGCAGTCAAGTCAACCCAGTATGTCGATTGGCTATCACGAGCAGGGTGTTCTTCAGGCATATTCAGTGCCTCAAAATTATAATAGTCCCACTCCACCTCTGGTCCTTCCACCACGTGAAAGCCCATCGAGACAAAGATATCGCAGGTCTCATTCAGAGTTTGAGTAATGGGATGCAAACGACCTAAAGGGAAGGGGCGACCGGGTAGAGTTATATCGATGGTTTCTTTTTTAGCTGAGGCTAACTGCACCTCATGGATAGACTGTTCTTTCTGCCTGAAGCTATTTTCCAGGACAGCTTTGGTTCGATTAGCCTGAGCACCGATAATCTTTCTCTCCTCCGGAGGTAATTCTGCCAGACCACGCAGAATCACAGTCAGTTCACCCTTCCTGCCCAGATAGCGGACCCGCCAGGACTCCAGAGCGTCAATACTGGAGATTGCCTCCAGTTCTTTCAGTGCTTTTTTCTCCAGTTGTTTAGATTGTTGTGTCATCTTATCACCTTTAAACAAGAATATTAAAAAACCCTCCGCTCGGGAGGGTTTTTGTTAACTTCTGATCTAAACCTGCTTACCTATAATGGTTTCGTAATAATGTCAAAGCCTCCCAAGCGCACCTAGCGCTTAGTAAATATGAAGTTTGTATTAAACCATAGGGAGGCACGATAAACTGACATAATCACTTCTTTTTATTTTAAGGCAGTCTAACATAATATAGAAAACTTTGTCAAGCTTGCTCGTGAGTAAAACAAATTCCGAAACTATCATGCTGTAGTCTTTTCCATAGAGAAAGATGAAGCATCTCAGGATGGGGAGGACTATATTCTAGAGTTAAATAATCTACGCATTTCTCAGGAGTTTCAAAGTATGGTTTAAATATAATAATATAACCACGCAGGTAGACAGGTATTAAAGAGGAGATTATAATAAACTAAGTTCATTCAGAGGATAGTACTCCCCGCAAGCGAGTTAAGGTAGAAGGAAGATAAAAGGTAATGCCTACCCTCTATGTTGTAGCTACTCCTATAGGTAATCTGGAGGATATTTCTTTGCGTGCCATCCGGACGTTGCGTGAAGTTAAGCTAATCGCTGCCGAAGATACCCGTAAAACAAAGCGTCTTCTTATTACCTATGATATAGAAACACCGATGACAAGTTATCACGAGCACAACAAGTTAACGAAGTTGGACTATATCCTAAGTTGCCTTGAAGCAGGAGACGTAGCTCTTGTCTCTGAGGCAGGTACACCAGGTATGTCTGATCCCGGTTATGAATTGATTACAGCAGCAAGTCAAAGGGGTATTCCAGTTGTCCCTATCCCAGGACCTTCAGCTGTTATTACGGCACTCACTATCTCCGGACTGGCGACAGACAGGTTTACTTATCTGGGCTTTTTACCCCGTAAGGCCGCCAGCAGACAGGAATTATTAGCATCTATAACAGATGAATCCGGTACAATTGTGGTCTTCGAATCTCCTCACCGGTTACTGGCTACTTTAAAGGACATACAGCTTATCCTTGGCGATAGAAGGATAGCTGTCTGCCGTGAGCTTACCAAGCTTCATGAAGAGATATTCCGGGGAAGGATAAGCCAGAGCATAGAGCACTTCACCGAGCCCAGAGGCGAGTTTACTCTGGTCATTTCTGGTAAGGTTGAGACAAGTAAGACAGAATTGACTGATGATACTGAAAGACAGTTACATAGTATGCGTCTCTCCGGTGTAAAGGCTAAGGAAGCCGTAGCTAGAATGGCTGGAGAAAAGGGATTGTCGAAGAGAGAGCTATATCGTGCCTGGCTCAAACAGGATTGAATATGGATATAAATGACTTTAGGAGGGTATAAAAGATGCGGAGAGGGTGTATATCTTTAGGTGATATTCAGTGTAGCGAGTGCCACCGTGATATTCCACATTCTGAACGCTATTTAGCTGTTGATGAGGAAGATGGCGTCGAGGTAGAAGAAGGAGGAAAGATAGTTTACTATTGTGTTGAATGTACCATAAAGAAAGGTTATGCCTATTATAAACAGGAAAAAGACGAAAAGATATTGACCTTCTTCCCCAAGTCCGAATACTAACTCAGGCAATTAAGCGGCAGATAAAGTATAAGGTAGAAATATGAGTGAAAGAATCTATATTGGAGTAGCTTGGCCTTATGCCGACGGTTCACTCCAGCTGGGAAACCTAGCCGGGGCAGACCTGCCGGCGGATATTTTTGCCCGGTACCACCGCCTTAAAGGAAACGAAGTCCTGATGGTGTCCGGCTCGGACCAGCACGGTACACCTATAACCCTCAAAGCCGAAAAGGAGGGCAAAACTCCCCAGGAGATAATAGACTACTACCAACGGGAGTTCCTCGATTGCTGGCAGAAAATCGGCATCTCATTCGACCTTTTCACCGGTACAAATACCGGCAACCATGCCGAAGTGGCGCACGATATCTTCCTGAAACTCCTTGAAAAGGGCTATTTATACCGTAACATCGTTCCCCAGCTTTATTGTCCTCAATGTAAACGTTTCCTTCCTGACCGGTATGTCGAAGGTATCTGTCCTTTCTGTAAAACACCTGGTGCCCGGGGTGACCAGTGCGATGCATGCAGCAAACCGCTAAATGCCACCGAACTGATCGATGCTTACTGCAGTATATGCGATACTCCTCCTGTCCTCAAAGAGTCGGAACACTTTTTCCTGAAGCTGAGCGCTTTCCAGGAAAAGCTAGAAAAGTGGGCGGAGGAAAAGAAAGGTATCTGGCGACCGAACGTATATGGCTTTACGCAACGTTATCTGAAAGAAGGATTGAGAGACCGTGCGATAACAAGGGACATTGATTGGGGCATACCGGTGCCGGTCAAAGGTTTTGAAAATAAGAGAATCTACGTATGGTTCGAGGCGGTTATCGGTTACCTTTCGGCATCGAAAGAATGGGCCAAGGAAATCGCCGGGGACAAGGATAAATGGCATGATTTCTGGGACGAAGGAAAAGGGGCAAAAAGTTACTATTTCCTGGGCAAAGATAACATACCTTTTCATACCATCATCTGGCCGGCAATGTTGCTGGGCTACGGAGGTCTTAACCTGCCTACTGACGTACCCGCCAATGAGTTCCTGACCATTGAAGGGAAAAAGATATCCAAGAGCCGGAACTGGGCGGTCTGGCTGTCGGACTATCTCTCACGTTATGACCCCGACCCCCTTCGCTATATGCTGTCGATAAATATGTGTGAGACAAATGATACCGACTTTTCCTGGAGTGAGTTCATTCGACGTAATAACAATGAACTAGTGGCAACTTATGGAAATCTAGTCAATCGGGTACTCGCTTTTACCTACCGGAATTTTGACGGCTGTGTGCCCCAGGCCAGTGGTTTTGATAATCAGAGTCAAGCATTACTCAAGAAGGCTGAAGATACCATAACAACGATGGACGAACTTCTTTACCACTGTCGTTTCAGGGAAGCAATAAGGTCAGCAATGACACTGGCTCAGGAGACAAACCGCTATCTGGATGAAAAATCCCCCTGGAAAATAATCAAAGAAGACAAGCAGGCTGCGGCCACCACCCTGTTCATAGCCATTGCAGTGCTCTCCTGCCTCAAAACGGTGCTATATCCTTTTCTGCCTTTCAGTTCTCAGAAGTTGCATGAGTTTCTCGGTTTTGAGGGAAATATTGAAGCTGATGGCTGGAAGCTTCACATTCCTTCAACAGGGCAGAAGCTACGTATCCCCGAACCCCTGTTTGTCAAACTAGATAAAAGCCTGGCGGAAGTGGAGACCAAACGGCTGGGGACATAGCCACTAATATTTAACTAATCGGCTCTGGTTGTATTTTTATAGTCAAGAAAGGGGAATCTTGGAGATAAGCAAAATTTATGCACCAATTCAGGAAGACCTTCTCAAAGTAGGAGATAGGCTAAAAGCGGTGAGCAGAGTTGATTTTACTCACCTGTCTGAGTTGCTAGATTATAGCCTGCAAAATAGTGGTAAGATGATTCGCCCGGCACTAACTCTGTTATCAGGCAAGTTTTACAATTATTATCTAGAACACCTTCTGGCGATGGCTGCAGCTGTTGAACTAATGCACACGGCTACCCTGATTCATGATGATGCAATTGATAGCTCTATGGTTCGTCGGGGCAGGGCAACGATAAATAAACTGTGGGGTGAGGATGAAGCGGTACTCCTTGGTGACTACCTTTTTGCAGAAGCAGGATCGATTACCGCTACTACAGAGAATCTGCGGGTAATCAAGAATTTTGCTGAAACTCTCAAGACCATCTCCAGCGGAGAAATAAACCAGGCCTTTTATACTTTTCATCTGGAACAAAGCCGCGACCAGTACTTCAAGAGGATAGCACAAAAAACCGCTGCGCTGTTTGCTTTATCAACAGAATCAGGGGCTGTTCTGAGCGGAGCTCCAGAAGAATCAATACAGATTCTAATCGAATATGGCTATAACCTCGGCATCGCCTTTCAGATCGTGGATGATATCCTGGACTATATTGGGACAGAGGAGGAACTGGGTAAACCCACCGGCTCAGATTTAGCCCAGGGTACTCTTACCCTACCGGCAATGTTGATTCTGGATTATTATCCCAAGGACAATCCGGTAAAAAGGTTGTTCAATAAAAGAGGTGGCGATGATGAAATAAAGCAAGCAATAGAGATGGTCCGTAATTCGTCAGCCGTTCGGGAGTGCTACCAGATTGCCTCACATTACTGTGTGAAGGCTAGCCGTAACCTTAAACAATTACCCGATAACGCCAGCCGCCAGTCATTGATGGAACTGGTAGACTTCATTACCTACCGGAAGAAATAAGAACTATATGTTCAACCCTAGTCAGGCGTTGCTGGAGCCTGATTAGGTAGAGGGCCGGGGATAATTGGAGTTTCTTTTGCTTTTCGCTTAGGTTTCGATTTATCAGCCGAAGCTTCAACTGGTGTAGAGGCAGATACTGGAGAAGCTTCCTGAGGGACTGAATCTACAGGTTCATTAAATAAGGCATCCAGTTCATCACCCTCAAGGGTCTCTCTATCTAGCAATCTCTTAGCTATTTGCATCAATTTCGGCTTATTATCGATAAGGATTGTTTTAGCCGTGTTATAAGCATTCCCGATAATATCATCGACTTCTCTATCAATAGCGTTAGCTATTTTCTCACCATAATCCCTCTGCTCAGAAATTTCGCGACCAAGAAAGATTAGTTCTTGCTTATCTCCAAAAGCCCGCGGTCCCAGTTTATCACTCATACCAAAGTCAGTTACCATCTTACGGGCAAGCTCGGTAGCTCTCTTGATGTCATCACTGGCGCCTGTTGTAATCTCATCAAATATCAACTCTTCAGCCACACGCCCACCAAGTAACATCGCCAGTAATTCCCTGATATACGAGCGAGTCGGGAACTCTTTATCTTCAGTCAGCGTTTTGGTATAGCCACCGCTAATCCCTCTCGGTATTATAGATATCTTCCTGACTGGCTCAACATTGGGTAAAATATGAGCTACTAAAGCGTGCCCTCCCTCATGATAGGCAGTGATTTCTTTTTCCTTTGGACTCATACGGTGGCTCTTTCTCTCTGGTCCGAGTAATACTTTGTCGATGGACTCCTCCAGTTCTACCATCTCAACAGCTTTCTTACCCCGTTTGGCAGCCAGAATAGCTGCTTCATTAACCAGGTTAGCCAGGTCAGCTCCACTGAAACCAGCTGTTTGTTTCGCCAGTACGTCCAAATCAACCAATTTATCTATCGGTTTTCCTTTAATATGAACCTTGAGGATAGCGACCCGACCGTTCTGGTCAGGACGGTCAAGAATCACCCGCCGGTCAAAGCGACCAGGGCGAAGCAAAGCCGGGTCAAGTATATCAGGGCGGTTAGTAGCTGCCAGGACAATGACACTGGTATTAGTATCAAAGCCGTCCATCTCGGTCAAAATCTGGTTCAAGGTCTGCTCACGCTCGTCATGACTACCACCCAGACCAGCACCACGTTGTCTTCCTACAGCATCAATCTCATCAACAAAGACAATACAGGGTGTATGACGCTTTGCCTGATCAAAGAGGTCACGCACTCGCGAAGCGCCAACACCGACGAACATCTCGACGAATTCACTACCACTGATAGAAAAGAAAGGTACGCCAGCTTCGCCAGCTACAGCTCGAGCCAGTAGTGTCTTTCCGGTGCCGGGTGGTCCGACCAGCAGTACCCCCTTGGGAATACGTGCCCCAAGGCTCTGGAATTTCTCCCGTGATTTGAGAAACTCTACCACCTCGTGTAATTCCTGCTTGGCTTCATCCACACCGGCTACATCATCGAAAGTCACTGAAGGTTTGTCCAAAGGGTACAACCTCGCCCGACTGCGACCAAAACTGAGTGCCTGATTATTAGCCCCACGGGCACGGAAGAAGAGAAAGAAGAGAAAAGCGCCAAATAAAAGGAACGGTATAAAACTGATTAGCCAGTTTCCCCAGTTAATGCCACCAGACTTTATCTCATATTCAACATCAACATTAAGTCCCAGTTCTTTCAGGTCTTTATAATTTAAAACACCGATATTAGACATAAATTCACTGCCGTCAGTGGCCGTTACCGTCAGCCATTCTCCTTCTTCCACGATCTTCTTTATTTGATTGCTATTTGACATAGATATAACTTTGCTTAGTGGCAGTTCGTCTGGCCTGTCAGGTGATGCAAGGAGTATAGTAGCTACGACTGCCGCACCAAGTAAGAGAACTATATACCATAAACTGCTACGCTTCCAATTTGAACCCATTTTTTACCTCAAAAGGCTAATTCCTAGATAAGACCATCTTTATTATATCAGAAATAGCGATAAACGGGAAAAGACTTAGAGGCTGGGAATAGTATTATAGTCATAGCCGTTTAGTATCATCCGGCTCTCTCGTTTTGACTCCACTAAAAATATTACCAATCTTTACGTTACCGAGGGGCTCAGGTCTAGAAGAGAATTGTTCTGTCCCGGAAGGAATATCCAGACTCTTTAAATTCCGTATCTCTCGCAGGAAAATGACCAAGGTAAGGATGAATGACAATACGTCAGCGACCGGGACTGCCAACCAAACGCCTTCCAGTTGCCAGAACCTTGGCAGTATTAGTATCAGAGGAAGCAGGAATAACATCTGCCGTGACACGGTAGCCAAGAAAGTCGCCACGGCCTTGCCAAGTGCCTGAAATACTGTTTGTGATACCATCTGAAAGCCAACCAGATATACAAAGAAGAAAATACGCTTGGCAGCATAAGAACTGACGGAAAGGAGTCCACTGTCCTGAGTAAAAATACGCATAAGCGGAGTCGGGAAAAAGAAGATGATAAGAAATGCAATAAAGGCAAAGATTGTAGCAACAACGAGCGACAGTCTAATCGCGGCCAGTGTCCTATCTGAACGACTTGCCCCATAGCTGAAACCGATGATTGGCTGCACACCCTGGCCAACACTCATTACCGGAAGGGTGATAAACATCATTGCTCGCTGTACCATACCAAAAGCTGCCACTGCTAAATCGCCACCATAGGTAACAACGGTCCTATTCAGGATAATCATAACAAAGCTTCCTCCTATTGTCGTCACAAATGGACCGAAACCTATAGCCATAATTTCTTTCGTCACGCTACGTTCAGGAATAAAGTTCTTTAGATGTAACTTAAGTGAACTATTCTGGAAACGGTAATAATGGAGTATAAAGAAAAAGGTAAAAGCATCTGATAACACACTGGCTAAAGCGGCTCCTTTAACCCCCATTTTAAGAGCTAATATGAAGACTGCATCAAGTACAATACTCAGTACGGATGATATCACCATACATATCATAGCGACACGGGCGTTTCCTTCAGCCCTGATAATCTGGCTTATCCCCATTCCGCATATCCGGAAGACCATACCGATAAGAATGATACCCAGGTAATCTTTAGCATAGGGCAAGATTGTTGCCGATGCGCCAATTAGTTTGAGCCAGAAGTTGATATTGGGCAATCCGATAATTGTAACCAGGATGCCAATGATAATTGAATACAGTATAGCATTACCCAGTGTCCGTTCTGCTTTATCAATATCACCTGCCCCCAATGCTCTCGAAACCAGTGAAGCCCCACCTATCCCTATTATCTGCCCGGTACCCATTGCCAGCATTTGTACCGGCCAAACAAGGGCAACTCCGGCAATTCCAGTAGGACCAACCACCTGGCCAACGAATATAATTTCTACAATCTGGTATGCACACATAACAGCTCCGCCTATTGCAGCCGGAAGCGATAGTTTCCACAGCAATTTACCGATTTTCTCAGTAGCTAACATTTCCTGTCGTTTATCACGCACCTAATTTACCTCTTCTAGCATTGTTTTTACTTTTCTTATGATTAAATTTACAGGTTACTGCGGCTATTGCAGCTTCGAAAATATGCCTTTTAGTTTTCTCAGCGAAGTTGACAAATCCTGCAGTTCGTCATCGGTGAGGCACGAAAGCGTTTCCCTGGTCGCTCTCTTTATGTGGCTATCATGCTCTTTTGTAATCGTTTTTCCTCTATTACTGAGCCTGATATTAATCATTCTCCTGTCTTCCGTATCTATCTCTCTCTCGACAATATCAAGTCCTACCAGCTTATCTATCAGATGAGTCATTTGCGGTCTCGCTATCTGTAATCTTTCTCCGATTTTAGCAACGTGTAGTGTTCCTGCTTCCTCGAGTAACTTCATAATCTCAAAATGAGGTGGGTCAATATCTTCCTTGACACCTTCGAGCGCCGTTTTCAGCAGTTTTTTACGGATACTTCTATGGATAAGAGGTAGAGTAGAGAATATATCTTCGGCAACACTATCAAGTATTATCTTATTCATCGCTCCCCCCTGCTGAAAAATCACTTAACAATATTAATTATTATGAAAAGCAATTATTTATTTTGTAAACTATATTATCATCAGCTGCTGACTCCGTCAAGGTGAGTATATATGTGAACCTTACGCGAAATGCGCAAATTATTTAGTCCTTGAATCTAAGCCCCCCACCCTGAGATGCTCCCGCCTGCCAAAGTCTTGTACGGCGGGCAGGTCGCTACGCTCCAGCATGACAATTTCGCGATTGGCTTTTTACAGAAGCCAGGTTGATAAAAAATCTCTATACAGTATATAGTTAATTGGCTAGCGGGGATTAATATATTCAAAGAGGTGGAAAAATGGCAGGGCTTCTTTTTGGCACCGGTGGAAACCCACATAGCACTAAAACACAATCCACTGTTGAGGGAATAAAGCGTATCGCCGAGCTCGGGCTGGGCTGTATGGAGATGGAGTTTGTGTATGGAGTAACAATGGGTGCGACCAGTGCACAACCTGTTGCAGAAGTGGCAGCCAGAGAAGGAGTCGAACTGTCTGCCCATGCTCCTTATTACATAAATCTAAATGCCCGCGAATCAAAAAAGATAAAAGCGAGCCAGCAGAGATTACTCCAAGCAGCCCGGATTGCCTCGATATGCGGGGCAAAGAGTGTTGTTTTCCACACTGCTTTCTATCTCGGTGATCCTCCGGAGAAGGCCTACAGCAACATAAAGACAATCCTCAAAGAAACACTGGACCAGCTTAAAGAGGAGAACATCCAGATATGGCTCAGACCCGAAGTTATGGGTAAGGGGAGTCAGTTTGGTACGGTTGAGGAAATAATCAGGCTCTGCTCTGAACTGGAGGGATTGGCTCCCTGCATCGACTTTGCTCACTGGCACGCTTTGACTGGAGCCAATAATTCCTACCAGGAATTCGTTTCTATTCTTCAGCAATTTGCAGATGGTCTGGGCAGGGCGGCACTGGATAATATGCATATTCACTGCTCGGGTATCAAATACGGGGCAAAAGGAGAAATAAAACACCTGAACCTGAAGGAATCCGATCTACAGTATACTGATCTTCTTAGAGCATTGAAGGATTACGAGGTCAAGGGCCTTCTGATATGCGAAAGCCCCAACCTAGAAGAGGATGCTGTACTTCTACAGAAAACCTACCACAGCCTGTAAGAAACTATTTAACAAAGCCTCCCACGAAATGCATAATTTATTCAGTTCTTGAATCTAAGCCTCTCCCAACCCTGAGATGCTCCCGCCTGCCATAGTCCCGGAGGGACGGCGGGCAGGTCGCTACGCTCCAGCATGACAGCTTCGCGATTGGCTTGTTGAACGGCAAACTACAGATTTCAGGGTTATGTTATAATAGTTTATCAGACCAAGCATTTTGGGGAGGCTTAACTTCTGGAAGCGTTAGAGGTAGCGCATAAGGCGGTAGAAGTCGCTAGCGACAAGCAAGCCAGGGATATTGTACTGCTCGATACGCAGGGTGTGTGTAGTTTTGCTGACTATTTTGTTATCTGTAGCGGAGAGAGCACCCGTCAGATTAAGACCATTTATGAAGATATTGAACATGCTTTGAAGAAAGAAGGGATTCTACCTCATCACCATGAGGGTATGCTGGATTCGGGGTGGCTGGTAATTGATTATGGTGATGTTATCGTGCACATTTTTGCTATCTTCGAGCGTGATTATTATAAGCTAGACGAACTGTGGAGTAAGGCTATCCCCATAGTGAGAATTCAATAAGTAAAAATCTCACCATCGTTAAAAAACAGCTCTATTTCCTTTCTAGAATTTTCAGTTGAATCAGAACCGTGGACGGCATTTTGCTGAATATCCACTCCAAAATCTTTACGGATAGTGCCCGGTTCTGATTTAGCCGGGTCAGTGGCTCCCATTATTTTTCTGATTCTCTCTACAGCCTCTTCCGCTTCGAAAACGACGGCGACTATGGGAGTGGAGGTAATATAATTTACCAAGTCCTTAAAGAAAGGCTTTCCTGCATGAACAGCGTAGTGCCTTTCAGCAAGGGCTCTACCCATGTGAAGCATCTTGAGGGCTACCAGCTTGAGTCCCTGGCTTTCAAAACGGCTGATGATAGCGCCAGCCAAGCCCCGCTGCATAGCATCAGGTTTAATCAGAACTAGAGACCTTTGCATATTTACTCCTTTACATTACAATCATTAACCCTATCCCCTTTGAGGCTTTCTGAAAACTGTAAAGTGTCATGCTGGAGTCCTTCCCAAAGAGAAGGATGAAGCATCTCAGGGTGGAGAGGGAATTATACCGCCCCTCACTGAGATTCTTCGTCGCTACGCTCCTCCAGAATGACATTTTCGGACAACCTCATTTTTAGAAGAGGGACTCTGTCCCTCTTACGCCCTTTGAATACAGGGGCTTTGCCACTTCAAACTTCCCAAAATAAGAGAAACCTTCTCTCTCTTAATACCCTTTCACAAGGGGAGAAGACTTCCTTTAACTCTCTTTTATAATCCAGTGCCTTAGCCATTATTTCTTTCCAGGTTTAGGCTGAGTGATTGCCGGTGCCCGGAAGTATAGCGGCTGTAAAGTAGCCGGATTGTCGAAATCACCAGCCTCGAACCGTTTGAGTCCAAGTTCGGCGAGAAAGCCAGCCCTTCGCAAGGCAGCGACATGAGACAAGGTAATGGCTTTTTGTTTAAGCCGTTTTTTTAACTCAGCTGCGATAGCTGGTACGTATTCGCCACAAAACACAGTCTTAGTGACTATTTGAGTACATAACTCATCGATAGTAGTTAGATGTTCGGCAACAAGCTGACACCACTGCCCGCGTTTTTGCTGGTACGTAGCTGTCGCAATTTCTTCTCTGCCAGCGTTGAATATCGGGCATACTGGCAGACCTGTACCGGCATGCTGGTAAGCCTCCGCCTCTAAAGTACTGATGCCAACAAGCGGGATATGCAGACTGAAGGCTAGCCCCTTGGCAGTGCTGACTCCCACTCGCAGCCCGTTATAGCTTCCCGGTCCTCTGGCGACGATTATACAATCAGCCGAATCAAGGCTTAAATCACTCATCTTAAGAAAATGGGACAGGTGGGGTAAGAGCTGGACGGTGTGATTCTGTCCACATTGCCAAGTCATTTCTGCCAGTATTTTGTTATCCTGGACCAGAGCCAGGCTAGCAGTATCAGTTGATGTGTCTATCGCTATCTGCATTTTGGGGTTCTCATTGATTTGAAACGCGTTTCATTAATTGTTTAACCAATTCCACATACCGTTTACCACTGGGTTTTATCTGAAAGCGGCGGTCGGTATCAGATAGATAGCTTATTTTTATCATCAGATGTTTTTTGGGCAGTATGCTTAACGCCTTCTCTGCCCATTCTACTACACAAACGCCCTTCCCATACAGGTAGTCATCCAGTCCCAGATCCATACTTTCCTCTATGTTGTCAAGGCGGTAGAGGTCAATGTGATATAGAGGTAACCTTCCGTAGAGTTCTCTCATTATGACAAATGATGGACTTAATGCATATTCCTTGATACCCAGTCCCCAGGCAATACCCTGCGTAAGGCAGGTCTTTCCTGTCCCGAGTTCACCTATGAGGAGAAAAACATCCCCGGGCAAGGTTAACTCGCCAATATGGATGCCAAGTTTTTGAGTCTGCTCCGGACTCTGGGTAGTTAACTCTATATCGTTTATATTGAGATTTTCTGTCAACCTTATCCCCTTTATCCCCTTCCCCTATTAAGGATCTCTAGTTATTGAATAACTTCATCTTGAAGTGAAATGCTCCCAGCCAGCTTTAGGTAGATTAACTTGATTTCCTTTGCTATCGAGCAGAGTTATTTCGCCGGCTTTACCAGCCGTAATTTCACCGATTATGGTTATCGGACAGGAGACCGCTTTTTTAACCCTGTCAATAATATCATCGCTGGCGGTGAATATGAGTTCGTAGTCTTCTCCTCTTGATGTTGCCAGTTCCAGCGCTCTATCACCAAAGTTAGCTCTGACTGCCGGGTGAACAGGCACGCGGTCGACTTCTATCCGGGCACCAACCTTACTCATCTGACAGATATGGCGGAGGTCGGCAATAAGCCCATCGCTGATATCGATAGCCGCTTTGATACCATAATCCACCAGTTTCTGTCCCTCAGCTATCCGGGGATATGGCTTAAAAAAAGCCCTCTTAAGACTGGCGGCAGAATCAGGCTCAAGGGAGATTTGTTTGGTCAGCATTTCCAAACCAGCCGCGGCTGCTCCAAGGTAGCCGGTAACCGCCACTTTTTCACCGGGTCTGGCTGCCGAGCGAGTAAGCAATTTTTTATCACTCCTTCCCGTACTACCCATTACGGTGATATTAATAACGAGAATAGGAGCACCGCTCATATCGCCACCCACGATAGCTACACCAAACTGACGGGCTAACTCAATCATACCACGGTAGAGAGACGTAATGTTCTCGACATCAGTATTGCCGGGCAGGGCAAGGGATACCAGTGCATAGCGTGGCAAGCCTCCCATAGCGGCAATATCGCTCAGGTTAACTGCCAGCGCTTTCCAGCCCAATTCTTCCCAGGGAATTAATCCAGGAGTAAAATCAACATCCTGGACCAGAGAATCAACGGTCGCCAGCTGGATTGAGGTGTCTCCCCGCCAGGCAGCGGCATCATCGCCGATGCCGAGGATAAGCTTCTGCCAGGCTATTGATTTTTTGTCGCTGGCAGTATTAATCATATCGGCAAGGAGGTCAATCAATCCGAATTCACCCAAGTCTGAGACCTTCATATTTTGGAATTATAGCACGAAGTAAATAAAAGAGCATTGCTTAGCTACGGTTAGTATGATATAGTTTGTGTGCAATGGAATATATGATTTATTTTGTAAAAGATGGCACTGTTACCTCACCAGAGGGATTTCACGCCGGGGCTACTCATGCCGGAATAAAGAAAGCCGAAGGGAAATTAGACCTCTGCATTCTCTTTTCTGAAGTACCCTGCGTAACTGACGGACTTTTTACCAGTAGTAAGATAAAAGCGGCAGCCGTACTATCATGCCAGGAAAAGCTTAAGAAAGGTAGAGCGGTGGCAGTAGTGGTCAACAGCGGTTGCGCCAATGCCTACACTGCTGAACAAGGTCTGACTGATGCCGCCGTAATGGCAGCACTGGCAGCCGAAATAATTGGTGTTTCGCCTGATGATGTCCTGGTTGCCAGTACCGGAGTCACCGGTCAACTGTTACCGATGGGAAAAATAAAAGCCGGTATCAGCGAAATCACGCTTTCTCACGACGGCGGGTACGAAATGGCAAGGGCGATAATGACGACTGACACTGTACCGAAGGAGGCTGCAATAGCCGTCAGTAGTGATAAATACCTATTCACTATTGGTGGAATAGCCAAGGGTTCGGGGATGATTCACCCCGACCTGGCGACAATGTTTTGTTTTTTAACCACTGATGCAGCCGTTGAGCTAGATTTTCTGAAGTCGGCACTGAAAAAAGCAGCTGACATTTCTTTTAATATGATTTCAGTGGATCGCGATACCAGCCCCAGCGATACAGTATTGCTTATGGCTAACGGACTGGCAGGGAATTTACCAATCACGGCAAATAATCAGGAAGCAGCTGTTTTTCAGCAAGTCCTTGATAAGATTTGCATTTATCTGGCTAAATCTTTAGCCCGTGACGGCGAAGGAGCAACCAAGCTTATAGAGGCAACTGTTGATGGGGCAAGGACTATCGCTGAGGCTAGATTAGCCGCCAAGGGTGTGATAAGCTCATTACTGATTAAAACGGCGGTACACGGCGGCGACCCGAACTGGGGACGGATTATTATGGCCCTTTCGAATAGCGGGGCAGAGGTTTTGCTACCGATGATTGACCTTTCCATCGGGGATATCGCTGTGTTGAAGAGTGGCAGGCCCTTACCTTTCAACGAAGAGGCTATAATTCATGTTTTAGAACAGAATGAAGTAATGTTTAGAGTGAGCCTTAATCTTGGTGAAGGTTCGGCTACTGCCTGGGGTTGCGACCTTTCGGAGGAATACGTCGCCATTAACAGCGAGTATATGACCTGATTCTGGAATTCTGCTATTTTGTCTTGAGAAGATACCATACCATATTGAAAGGAAGGAGGATAATTATTTATGGCACTAATTGATTTTGGAGGCTCCAAGGAAGAGGTAGTCATGCGGAATGAGTTTCCGATGACTAAAGCCCGCGAGGTCCTTAAAGATGAGACGATAGCCATCATCGGATACGGCGTACAGGGACCCGGGCAATCACTAAATTTGAAGGATAATGGTTTCAAGGTAATCATCGGACAATCGAAGACATTTCCAGAGGACTGGAGTCGAGCCGAAAAGGATGGCTGGAAATCTGGAAAAGACCTGTTTGAGATAGAGGAGGCTGTTAAGAGAGGGACAATCATTGAGTTTCTCGTCGCCGATGCTGCTCATAAGGCTGTCTGGCCATTAATAAAAAAGAATATGAAAAAGGGCGATGCCCTGTACTTTTCACACGGATTCTCGATTGTCTATAAAGACCAGACAGGCGTAATCCCACCGCCTGATATTGATGTGATTATGGTGGCTCCCAAGGGTTCGGGAACATCTCTTCGCCGTAATTTCCTCTCAGGGGCAGGCATAAATGCCAGTTTCGCTGTCTTCCAGGATGCCACCGGCCGGGCTAGAGAAAGGTGCCTGGCATTGGGTATTGGCATAGGGTCGGGTTATCTTTTTCCGACGACATTTGAAAAGGAAGTCTACTCTGACCTTGTCGGAGAACGCGGCGTGCTAATGGGAGCACTGGCCGGTATCATGGAAGCCCAATATGACATTTTGAGAAAGCACGGTCACAGCCCGAGTGAAGCCTTTAATGAGACGGTGGAGGAGCTAACCGAAAGTCTCATCCGATTGGTCGGAGAGAACGGAATGGACTGGATGTACGCCAACTGCTCGGCAACGGCTCAACGGGGTGCTCTCGACTGGCTGCCAAGGTTTAAGAAGGCCGTAATGCCAGTCTTTGAGGAGCTTTATGACAGGGTAGCTGCTGGAGAGGAAACCCGACGCGTCATCGCTACCGGCAGCAGGCCAGACTACAAGGTGCAGTTAGGAAAAGAATTGAAGGTAATGGCTGATTCCGAGATGTGGCAGGCCGGTAAAGCAACCCGCGATTTACGTCCCAAGGAACAGGCGAAGACTGACCTGAAGTCGGCAAGGGGTACCGAGGGAAGAAAATCTAATTAAGCAGTCGCGGCTGGTTAAATTCGAGTGAAAAACTAAAGATAGCAATGTAGTTTATGGTGTAAAGAATATAAGTGAAGAATATTATTGTAATAAAGATTGGCGGAGCGACGCTGGGCAGTCACGACACCGCCTTAGAGGACATAGCTGGACTGCAACAGCAGGGGAAATCACTGGTGGTGGTGCATGGTGGAGGTAAGCTGATAACCGAGTGGCTGGAGAAACAGGGTATAATCTCAAGATTTATCCAGGGTGAACGGGTAACCGATAAACCGACTCTTGAGGTAGCGACTTCAGTGCTGGCCGGGCTGGTCAATAAAGATATTGTGGCATCGATAAACAACCTGGGGGGCAGGGCGGTAGGTATCAGCGGTGTTGATGGAGCTATCATTGAGGGGGAAATCAGAGAGAAAGAAAAGGGTTATGTCGGCGCTGTTGTCAGGGTCAACACCTCTCTTTTAGAGGCCCTGTTAGAATCGGGTTTTATACCGGTGATCGCGCCGATAGGTCTGAATTCCCGGGATAGACAGGCTGGTGACCCGCCAACGCTTAACTATAATGCCGATGTAGTAGCCGGGGAAATAGCTGTCGCTATGTGTGCAGAAAGGCTTATCTTCCTGACTGATGTTGCTGGTGTAAGTGACCGTTTAGGCAAGCTGCTAACCCGATTAACACCCGATGAAGCCAAGGCTTTAATATCCTCAGGGGTGGCTTCGGGGGGAATGATTCCCAAAATTAAGGCTTGCCTTAGAGCTATATCTACATGTTCTGCAACCTGTATCATAGATGGTAGAAAGTTCCACGCCTTGCTCAAGGAAATAGAGAACAGTGGTAGTGGGACGACGATAGGAGTATAGCAATGACTGATTGGCAGGAACTTGAACGCAAGTATTTTATACAGATAAGTCCTCGCACACCCATTACTCTAATCAAGGGTGAAGGAGCACGGGTGTGGGACGATAAAGGTAAGGAGTACCTGGACTTTGTCGGTGGGTGGGCAGTCAATAGCCTGGGTCACTG
>CAYOHA010000004.1:0-29623 GCA_964403625.1 uncultured Dehalococcoidales bacterium
GGTAATTTGGGCAGCAGGCTATGAAATTCAAGCTCGCGGAAGAGTTCTATTACCTTGCTACGATCATAATGGCTGAGCTGACATTCTTCAATATCAAGCCTAACCGGTGTCCGGATATCGATTGTCGCCAGTATCTTGCTCTGGCGAGCCACGTTTTCATTTTCCCGCAGTATGTTCTGTACACGAGGTGGAGTAACTACGTTAATATGATCATAGATCTGTTCTATGGCACCAAATTGCTGGATGAGTTTAACCGCCGTCTTGTCACCTATACCATGAACACCAGGGATATTATCAGACGTATCACCAACCAGTGCTTTGAAGTCAGCAATCTGCTCTGGCTCGATACCATATCTCTGCTTTACCGCTTCTTCATCATAAAGCATAGTATCGCTGAAGGAACCTCTGGGCTTCGGGTAAAGTATCTTTACGTTGGTTGATACCAATTGCATGGTATCAGTATCGCCAGTAACGATTACAGTATCGATTCTCTGTTCGCTGGCTTGTTTACTGAGTGTGCCCAGGATATCGTCTGCTTCATAACCATCAAGTTCATAGATAGGGATGTTGAATGCCTTAACCAGCTGTCTTACCCTGTCAAATTGGTTTAATAGTTCATCAGGAGTGGGAGGACGCTGTGCTTTATACTGGTCATACATTTTATGTCTAAAGGTTGGGACCGGAGTATCAAAGGCAATAGCATAGCAGGTAGGTTTCAACTCATTGATTGCTTTAAGCAGCATCTGGGCAAAGCCATAAACAGCGGTCACCACCTCGCCCGTCCTGGGGACAGTAAACACCGTCGGAGGTCTGGTCGCCCGGAAGGCATGAAAGGCACGGTGGATTATGGCATTACCATCGAATAGTACCAGAAGCGGCTTTTCCATAGGTCTATTATAGCAGAGCGGAGAAATATAAAATAATAAGATTAGTTAATCAATAAGTCATCCTTACTTATATTTCTTCTCTGACCATTCTCTTTCCCCGGCTGCGCCTTTGAATTGTGGGGCTCTTTTGTCTACAAAGGATTTCCGCCCTTCTGCAATATCCTCGGTATAAAATGCCATTAATACCTCGTCATCGATAAACTTTTCAGCCCGCCCGGCAGTATCCATATCCACCGTAAGACCAGTATTCACCAGTCTCTTCATCATACTCATTGCCTTTGCCGGAGCACGGGCAAGCTTTTCTGCCAGTTCCCTTACCTTAGCTTCAAACTCATCTGCCGGAAAGACGTAGTTTACCAGACCAATCTTTTCCGCCTCCCTGGCGTCAATGAGCTCGCCGAAGAACAATATCTGCTTTGCCTTATGCACACCTACCAGACGCGGTAACAGCCAAGTCCCGCAACCAGAAGCAATCAGTCCTCTCCTGATGAAGAACTCACCGAAACTGGCTTTCTCCGAAGCAACAATAATGTCACAGGCTAGCGCAATATTTAAGCCCCCGCCAACCGCTACACCGTTAACCGCAGCTATCACCGGCTGAGGTAAATTCCACAAATCGATGTCATTAGTCCAGGGCCCTCCAGGGGTCCCCAGACTCCCACGTGCTAATACCATCGGACCCTTCTGTTGTGGGGGTGGTGACCCCATCCCCATCTTCTGGTCTCTACCTGCACAAAAGGCACGCCCAGCCCCGGTAATTACTAAAACTCTAACATCCTCATCAGCCCTCACTTCATGTATTGCCTGACCCATTTCTTCCTCTATCTCAAAATCCAGCGCATTAAGAACCTCAGGACGGTTTAGAGTGATAGTAGCGATATGGTTTTCTTTGGTAAAAATTATCTTCTTGTAAGCCATAATACTCCTTTCTTTTTTCTTATTTATATCATTTTTCACTCAGGTATGGCGTTGGTACCGACATTATAGAACTTTTTATTTGTATCTTCTAACCTAATGTAATTAAAAATCAGCGAGCTTGGTTTTGGGTAACGATTCCAGAAAAGACGTATCATTATGCCGGGTAAGGATAAACCGTCCGTTTTCATATGTGAAAGCGGTAATTCCACAGGTATCCTGCCTTATATTCCAGAAGTGAGAATTGTCCAGTCCCAGTAGTGCACAGATTAAGACCTTATTCACCACCCGGTGAGATACAAGAACAACAGTGCTTTCATATCCTCTGGCTATTACACCATCAATCACACGAATAGCTCTATTCCCGACATCATCCAGGTTTTCACCGGACGGCATACTTACTTGCTCAGGAGAGTTAAGCCACTTTATGTAAAGCTCATTATATCTATCTTTTACTTCCTGATGTGGTAGTCCCTGCCATTCTCCATAGTCAAAGTCGATGAGACCTGAAGCGATTTCAACATTAAGATGGTGATAACCGGCAATCATTTCCGCAGTCCTCAGTGAACGTTTTAAAGGGCTTGAATAAATAGCTTCAACTTTTACATCGCGTAAATATTGAGCCAGAAGCATAGCCTGCTTTGTCCCAGTTTCATTTAACTCAACATCAATCCTACCCCGGAATATCTCACCTACATTCAATTCTGTTTCACCGTGTCTTGCTAGTATAATTTCCTTCATGTTGTATCCCTATCGGCTAAGATCCTGAGTCGTCAGGACTTCTCTATCTTCTCAACTTCAATGGTACATTCCGTTACCAGGGCAGCAAAAGCACCTACCGCAGCGAGAACCGGAGCTGCCAGAATAACCACAGCTGTTGCCGGAGCTCCTATTGACAGGGGAATCTCTATAATAGTACGCGCTTCATGGACTAAGCGCACTCTCCTGATATTACCTTCGTGTATTAGCTGTTTGACTTTCTCAACTACCTGACTTCCGGATACAGTGAATTTTTCCGTGCTACTCATTTATCACCTAACCTAGCCTATTGAATATTAGGCAAGTCCATAGTAGAGTGTCAAGGTTTCCAAGGAGATTATTTAACAACCTCTTCTATGGTATTTTAAGGTTTTTATGATATACTTGAGGGCATAAGGAACCTAAATTGAAAAGGAAAGATTTTCTTTCAATATCCGACCTGAGCAATGATGATATTCACTCGCTGATATCAGATGCTCTTGATATGAAAGACAGAGGATGGTCTTCTTTACTAGAAAGGAAGACATTAGCCTTGCTTTTTGAAAAGCCTTCGTTAAGGCACAGGGTTAGCTTTGAGGTAGCCATGCGACAACTGGGAGGTGAAGTTATCTATCTTTCTCCAGCGGAAGTTGGGCTGAGACAGCGTGAGTCGGTCCAGGATGTAGCCCGAGTTATCAGTCGTTACGTAGATTGTATTGCGGCTCGAACCTTTTCTCACCAGACTCTAGAGACTCTAGCCAGTTATTCCGTCGTGCCGGTAATAAACGCCTTATCTGACTTGGAACACCCTTGCCAGGCACTGGCTGATTTGCTTACTATTTATGAAAAGAAAGGAGAGCTAGAGGGTTTAACCATAGCCTTTATTGGCGATGGTAATAATGTTGCTCATAGCTTGCTGCTGGCGGCTTCACTTACCGGCATAAATTTCAGGATTGCCTCTCCGGCTGGTTACACTATTCAGGAAATAATTTTAAAACAAGCCCAGGAATATGCTATGAGTACTGGCTCTAGAATTCTTCTTACCGAAGAGCCAAGAATAGCAGCTAGCGATGCTGATATTGTCTATACCGATGTTTGGACAAGTATGGGACAGGAGGCAGAGGTTGAAGAGCGTCGCCGTGCCTTCAACAACTACCAGGTAGATAGCAAGCTTTTATCCTTAGCTAAGGAAGATGCCATTTTTATGCACGACCTGCCAGCACATCGGGGTGAAGAAGTTACTGATGAGGTAATAGACGGCCCGCAATCAGTGGTTTTTGACCAGTCGGAGAATAAAATGTGCTTACTAAAAGCGCTACTGTTACAAATATTAGGCGGACTGGGCAGACCAATGGTCGGTTTTCGGTAGTAAACTAACTCCCACAATCTCCAAGAAGCAAAAGAGGGGCGGAGCCCCTCTTTTATAATCTAATATACACAAGATGGTGAATATTATAAAAAAGCTATTTATTGCCAGCAGTATTCTATATTTAGGATTTGAAGAAAACTAATGAAAGACAAAGACAATAGAATTAGTGGAATCACAGGATGAGGTATCTTCAGGCTATGAATAAACCTGTTGTAGCCATTATCGGTCGACAAAATGTAGGCAAGTCTACCCTTTTGAATCGTCTGGCAGGTAAAAACTTGGCTATTGTCGAAGACATACCCGGGACTACACGTGACCGGGTGTTTGCCAGTGTATCATGGCAAGGGACTGAATTTACTCTGGTTGACACCGGCGGACTGGAGACAAAGCCTCAGTCTACCATTGCTCAAGAAGTAAAGGAGCAGGTAGAAATAGCGATTTCCGAGGCTGACGTAATTATTTTCCTGGTTAATGTCAGGGATGGGGCAACCCCCCTTGATCTGGAGATAGCAGATAAACTTCGTCAGACAAATAAACCAATACTACTTGTGGTAAATAAAGCAGATAATGATAAACTTGAGGCAGAGGCAGTAGAATTTTATGAGTTGGGTATGGGTGAACCAATAGCAATTTCTGCCCATCATGGCCGAGGAACTGCTGAATTATTGGACAGAATCATCACATTCCTGCCAACACTGCCTCCATCAGAGGTTGAGTCAGATGTCATAAAGGTTGCCATTGTGGGGAGACCTAATGTTGGCAAGTCAATGCTACTCAATACTATTCTGGGTGAGGAACGAGCCATAGTTGATGACACTCCAGGTACCACACGAGATACTGTCGACAGCTATCTTGACTTTCAGGGGCAAACTGTGCTACTTATTGATACTGCCGGCATTAGAAAGCGGGGCAGGCAAGAAGTTGGAATTGAGAAATACAGTGTAATCCGTGCGCTGAGAGCTATTGAACGTTCAGATATAGCTTTACTTGTAATTGATGCTAGTGAGCCATTTACTGCACAGGATATGCATATTGGTGGTTTTATTCGCCAGATGGCGAAAGGAATTATAATTATAGTTAATAAGTGGGATTTAGTCCCAGATAAAAATACAGTCAAATGGAGCCGATACATCAGGAGCCAGTTTAAGTTTGTGCCATATGCTCCAATAATATATACTTCGGCTAAGTTTGAACAAGGGGTAGAAAAAATTATGCCTCAAGTATACCAGGTATATCAGGAGAGGCAAAAACGGCTACCGACAGCTGTTGTCAATAGCGTCATACAACAGGCAGCTTCAGCTCATAATCTCCCACAGACCGGGAAAAAGCAACTGAAAATCCTTTATGCCACCCAGGCTGAAATAAATCCACCAACCTTCGTCTTTTTTGTCAATGATACTAAGGTGCATTTTTCCTACCAACGCTATCTGGAGAATAAGCTGCGCCAAGCCTTTGGTTTCACTGGCACTCCACTTCGTTTCATCTTCAAAATGAGGAGTGAATCATGATTATTTTTCAGTTTGTATCGGTGGTGATTATCGGCTACCTTATAGGGTCTATACCCTGTGGAGTATTGGTAGGGAAGCTATATGGCAAAGTAGATATCAGGAAGTTTGGTAGTGGCAAAATCGGAACCACCAACGTATTACGAACAGTCGGCAAAAAAGCCGCAGCTCTGGTTCTCTTTCTTGACCTACTGAAAGGATCACTAGCAGTAGTATTTGCTGGACTGATAGTAGGCAGAAATTACCTGGTGATAAATGATTTTGGTCTGGGCCTGCTGGTTGCCCAGTGTCTCGCCGCTTTAGCTGCTATGGCTGGACATAACTGGTCAGTGTTCCTCAAGTTCAAGGGAGGAAGAGGTGTTGCCACTTTCTTCGGCGGACTAGCTGCCCTTTGTCCGGTGGCAGCCTTATTTGGGGGAGAGGTTTTCATCATCGGGGCTGGTCTGACCAGATTTGCTTCGCTGGGTTCTATCGCCGGGGCAGTAGGCACCTACAGCATATTGATTCCACTCACTATTTTTAATGGCTTCCCTGTCGAATACCTGGTTTACGCTTTAATCGGTACACTGGTGATTATTATAATGCACCGGGATAATATCGTCAGGTTGATAACCGGTAAAGAACGTAAGATTGGTGAGAAGGTCGAAGCAGCAGATCCACAACCAAAGAAAGATACTAAAGGTTAAAGCAATTTCTCTAAAATGCTAATCTGTGCTTTGAGTCAGGATTGTCTACTTTGGTTTTTTTGTCGGACCTAATTCTTTTGCCAATTCCTCGAATAGCTGGCGTTGCCTTTTAGTTAATGATTCAGGAGTAACAACTATTATTCTAACTATCTGGTCACCCTGCCCTCTGCCATGAAGATGAGGAACTCCCTTATTTTTCAGAATGAAGACCTGTTCTGTCTGACTTCCAGCAGGAACCTTAAGCTTGACATCGCCATATAGGGTAGGCACTTCGATCTCAGCACCCAGAGCAGCCTGGGCAAAGTTTATAGGCAATTCATATAAAATATTATCGCCATCCCGTTTGAAAAACTCATGTTCTTTTATTGATAAGTTAATATAGAGATTACCGGAAGAACCACCCCTTGTACCAGCATCTCCCTCACCGCTAAGGCGTAAACGGGAACCATCATCGACTCCAGCCGGTACTTTTACCATAATATTCCGTTGACATTTCTCTTTACCGTTTCCCCGGCACTGAGGACAGGGATCAGTGATAATCCTGCCTTCACCCCAGCACTTGGGACAGGTAGTGATATTAGTGAAACGGCCAAACACGTTTTGCTGAACCCGGCGTACTTGACCGGATCCGTTACAGTCTGGGCATTGACTGGGCTTGCTCCCGGGTTTACTACCCACACCCTGACACATTGAGCAGTGCTCAGTACGTACTATATTCAGCTCTCTCTCAATACCAAAGGCAGCTTCTTCCAGGGTGATAGTAATACCATATTGAAGATCAGCCCCACGCTCGGGTGCCTGTCGGGTAGCTGTAGTTGTCCTCCCGCCGAAGAAAGCGTCGAAGATGCTGCCGACTCCGTCAAAACCAAATCCTTCAAAGCCCCGCCCAAAGAAGTTATCTCCACTATGCCCGAAACGATCATAGGTATTACGCTTCTCCGGGTCAGAGAGTACTTCATAGGCTTCGTTTATTTCCTTAAATTTCTCTTCAGCACCATCTTCATGATTACGGTCTGGATGGTACTTGAAAGCCAGTTTACGAAAAGCTGCCTTTATCTCACTTTCGGAAGCATTTCTATCCACGCCTAGGACTTCATAATAATCACGTTTTGATGCCATATAGTAACCCTATCCCCTGTATCCCCTTCCCCTCGATAAGGGGAAGGGGAAAGAAATTTCTAAGAGGGACTTCGTCCCTCTTAGATGCCCTACAATTTACAGGAAAGAGATTCTTTCAGTAATCCTATTCCCCTAATCTTCAAGGTTGTCCGCAAATGTCATTCTGGAGGAGTCCTTCACTTTGTGAAGGACGACGAAGAATCTCAGGGAGGGGTGACAACAACTCCGTTAAATCCTGGGATCCTCCCGCCTGCCAAAGTCTTGTACAGCGGGCAGGTCAGCGAAGGTAAGCGGGCGGGCAGCTTCACTCAGGATGACACTTTGTAATTTTTAAACAGCCTCGGATTTTTTTAACAGGGACTACATCCCTTTTCGACGCCCTGTATTTATGTTGACTTTATCTCTCCCAAACACCTATAAGGGTATCGCTGCTCTAAATTATTTTAATCGAAAAAGGGTTCTTTCTCAATTGCTTGGATTAGTCCTTAATCCCTATCCCCACCCTTCTTAGAAAAAAAGAGTGGGAAAGACTTCGAGAGGGAGCTTCGCCCCCTCTCTTTCATAGCTCTCCTCGTTACAATAAGCTTTTAGTTCTGCTTAGACCTCTCTGAACTCCCCCTCTACTGTCCCTTCGTCTTTACCTCCCCCTCCCTCTCCCGGAGGCGGTGGCCCTCCATCTGGAGGAGGTGGTTGCTGCTGGTAGATTGCTGCCCCTATCTTTTGCATGGTTTCGTTAAGTTCTTTTGTTGCTCGACGTACTGCTTCAATATCTGTCCCCTGCAATACCGAGCGTACTGCTTGTACTTTGCTTTCTACTTCCTGATTTAAATCTGAAGGTATCTTGTCCTTATAATCTCGAAGTGTTTTTTCCGCAGTGTAAGCAAGGGTATCAGCCGTATTGCGGGTCTCCACTTCTTCACGACGTTTGGTATCCTCCGTAGCGTGCATTTCTGCTTCACGCTGCATGCGGGCTACTTCTTCCTTACTCAAGCCGCTGGAAGCAGTGATAGTTATTTTTTGCTCCTTACCGGTTCCTTTATCGTGAGCCTTGACACTGAGAATACCATTGGCATCAATATCAAAGCTGACCTCTATCTGTGGTATTCCCCTCGGTGCCGGCAGGATACCATCGAGCATAAACCGTCCCAGCGTCCTGTTGTCTACCGCCATAGGTCTCTCCCCTTGAAGGACATGAATTTCCACACTCGGCTGGCTGTCGGCAGCTGTAGAGAAAATCTGGCTCTTGGAGGTAGGAATAGTAGTATTACGCTGAATAAGCGGAGTAGCTACCCCACCAAGAGTCTCAATTCCCAGGGTGAGAGGGGTGACATCAAGCAGCAGGACATCTTTGACCTCTCCCTTCAGCACTCCAGCCTGAATAGCAGCACCAACAGCTACTACCTCGTCAGGATTAACTCCTTTATGGGGCTCCTTACCAAATAGTTGCGCTACCTTCTGCTGGACCAAAGGCATTCTGGTTTGCCCGCCAACCAGGACCACCTCATCAATCTGTGCTGTGGTCTTTCCAGCATCTTTCAATGCCTGACGGCAGGGTTCCAGAGTCTTTTCCACCAGGTCCATTACTAATTGTTCCAGTTTCGAGCGGGCGAGAGTAATATTAAGGTGTTTGGGACCACTGGCGTCCGCCGTAATGAAGGGAAGGTTTATCTCGGTCTGTTGAACGGTTGATAACTCACACTTAGCCTTCTCGGCGGCCTCCCTTAGTCGCTGGAGAGCCATCCTATCCTGCCTCAGGTCTATTCCCTGGTCCCGCTTAAACTCATCAGCCAGCCAGTCCATAACCCTCTGGTCAAAGTCATCACCCCCTAAGTGCGTATCGCCTGCGGTCGACTTAACCAGAAAAGTACCTTCGCCCAATTCCAGGATGGATATATCGAAGGTACCACCACCAAGGTCATAGACAGCAATGGTCTCCTCTGACTTCTTATCCAAACCATAGGCTAATGAGGCAGCCGTGGGTTCATTTATTATCCTTAATACATTTAGTCCAGCAATTTTACCGGCATCTTTAGTCGCCTGCCGCTGGGCATCATTGAAATAAGCCGGAACTGTGATTACAGCTTCCGTAACCTTTTCACCAAGGTAAGCCTCAGCATCGGTCTTTAGTTTTTGCAGAATCATTGCCGAGATTTCTGGTGGACTATATTCTTTGCCCCCCATCAATACCCGTACATCATTATTAGGGGCTCGGATTACCTTGTAGGTCTTGCGTTTAGCATCCTCCTCAACCGGTAGCTCTCGTCCAGCAGGTTCACCCCATTTGCGTCCCATAAATCTTTTGATGCTATAAATAGTGTTCTCGGGATTGACAATAGACTGCCTTTTAGCCAGTTGTCCTACCAGACGCTCACCATTCTTGCTTATCGCCACAACTGAGGGGAAAAGATTACCACCCTCAGCCGAGGGGATAACCTTAGGCTCTCCTCCCTCCATCACAGCTACTTCACTAAATGTTGTTCCCAAATCAATGCCTACCACTTTTGCCATAATTGTTCCTCCTTGATTAGAGAGTACTCAGCTTGCCATATCAGGCTAAGCTGAACTCCCCTGGTTATTTTCTTCCTCTTCCTCCGCATCTCCATTACCTATCACTACTCTACTTGGGCGAATAACCCTGTCATGAAACTTGTAACCCTTTTGCACTTCCTCAATGATTATTCCTTCTTTACCTTTATCTTGCCGTACCGCCTCATGCAGACGGGGGTCAAATGGTTTACCTATTGCCTCGATAGGTGAAAGCCCTTGCCCTTCAAGGCTTGTTCTGAGTTTACGCTCAATAAGCCTGATACCATCTACCCAGCCAACTTCCATGAGCTCAGGTGGGATGGAGATAAAGGCTCTTTTCATATCATCAAGAATAGGTAGAAGGCTAAGTATCAGCATCGAGTTAGCAAACTTGCTGAGTTCCTCCTTTTCTTGTTCGCTATGGCGTTTATAGTTAATGAAGTCTGCCTGGGCTCTTTGCCAGTTAGCCAGATAATTCTCCACTCTTGCCTTTTCTTCATCAAGGGCTTTCTTTATCGCTGCTAAATTCTCTGTCTCAGCAGCCTGCAACTCCAAATTATCGGTTAACTCTTCTTCCATTATCACCTGCTCTTATCAATCAGAAGTAGTAAAGTCTACAGTAACTGGTACTTCTCTACCATAAAGCTTAGCTACCAGCACACTCAGTACCAGAGATAAATAGCCTACCGTGGCAATGGTACGAGTGTAGGGCATCCGGGTAGGTCCAACTACACTAATAGTGCCCACTGCCTCTCCAGGTAGCCCATACTGGCTTATAACTACACTATAATCGTGGATATCCTCTGACTCGTTCTCCTTACCTATTATCACCTGCACTCCCTTACTCTTCAATCGCGAGGGAATGATACTCCTTATCAGGTTCCTTTGCTCGACTAACTCCATAAATCTCAAAGCTAGCCAATGGTTATGGGCAAGTTCAGGCTGATTAAGGGTAAAGTGCAAGCCATCCAGGTAAGACTCCTCGTACTTCTGAGAATCTTCAGCCTCCATTACTTTCAACAAGCAATCAGTTATTTGTTGCTCAACTGAAGAAAGAACACTACCCTTATGTAGAATCTGTGCTCGGGTTAAACCAGAATAGATATCACTCAACCGACTGGCGGCTGTCCTCAACTCTGACTGAAATATAACCTCGCTAAAAGTTATTAGCTGTTGCCTCACCTTGGCTCCATTAAGAACCAGAACTACCAGTGCCAGAGAGCCTTGCAGGCTAACCACTTCCAGATACTTAAACTGACAAACATCAGCCTTGGGGATAGTAACAACAGCTACATTTTGGACCTGCTGAGCAACGAGTGTAGCTGCCAGATATAGCCACTCGTCCAGTTCTTTTTCTACCTGATGGAATAGATGGCTTATCAACCGCTGATCAGTGATAGGCAATCTGACATCGCCTATGGACTCTACATAGCAGCGATAGCCCTTATCTAAAGGTATGCTTCCCGCTGAAACATGAGGACGAGTAATATAGCCCTCGTGCTCAAGGTGTGCCATCTCATTACGGATGGTAGCCGGACTTACCCCTAGCTCAGGATTACTGGTAATACTCTGTGACGACACCGGTACTGCTTTGGTGATATATTGTCCTACTATCGATTTAAGTATGGTTTCTGTCCTAGGAGATAGCATCTCAGTTTTCCTCATTAGCAGTCTAAGAGTTAGACTGCTAATTATTATTTAGCACTTCCAGCCGTCATTTGTCAAGTGAAATTTAGAGATTATATAGCTCTTGGACCTAATCCCCCTAATCCTAGGATGCTCCTCCCTGCCATATTCCGGTACCCGCCTGCCGAGCCCTGGCAGGCAGGTCAGCGAGGGCAAGTGGGTAGGTCGCCACGCTCCAACATGAAAGTTTCGTGATTGGCTTTACACCCTATAAATTGACCAAGAACCCTACCTGTGCTATATTTAGGCTTGGAAAAATGGATATTACTTGGCTAGGTCATTCATGCTTCAGAATCAGGGGCAGTCATACAACTATTATAACTGACCCTTACTCACCAGATTTAGGCTATTTGTTAGGCAAACCCACGGCACGCATCGTAACTGTAAGTCATCAGCATCCGGGACATTCCTACGTTTCAGGCATTGGTGGTGAACCAAAACTAGTTACTCGACCAGGTGAGTATGAAATTAGTGGCGTCCTGATAATAGGGATGACAACCTTCCACGACAATGAGGGGGGTAAAAACAGGGGCAAAAACACCATCTATGTTATTGAGGTAGACGAGTTGTCAATATGTCACCTGGGCGATCTGGGACACGTACTGACCACCAAACAGGTAGAAACTCTTGACAATATCGACATACTCTTGCTTCCTGTCGGCGGAATATCCACCATCGATGCCCCTAGAGCAGCCGAGGTAATTCGGCAGCTTGAACCTAAGGTAGTTGTTCCCATGCACTACAAGACTGAGGCGCTGAAGCGAGAGCTTGAACCTGTCGAAAGATTCCTTAAGGAGATGGGAGGCAAGCAGGTCGAATCCCAACCCAAATTATCTTGCACCAAGGCAAATTTGCCTACAAGTACCCAGGTCTTCTTACTTAGTTACTAGATTTTGGGTAATTTTAAAAATATTATTTTAGCCAGCTTTAGTACGCTTAATTTTAACCGCCAGCAACAGTAAAGTAATCGACATTAATATTATTGCCACTAAGAGTAGACCAATACCTGAATATATCACCCAGTTTGGGATAGATGGCTCAGTTGGCGCTGACGGAGGGAACGGTGGTAATAGTTCTTCCTGTACTTCTGCTATCTGTCCCTGTACTGCATGTGGCTGTTCTGGTGGTAACTCGGTGCTAAAAGCACCTATCGAACTCCAGTTACTATATTTACCTGAACTCACTACCCTTACCTTCCAATAGTAGGTAGTATTGAAGTCCAGATTTTTATCACATTGCCAAACATTGGTCGGGAGAGCATAATCTCCGGTTTTAGCGATCACTGGACTGGTAAAAACATCATCAGTGGATACAACTAACTCATAGCTTTCGGCTCCAGATACATCATACCACTGAAATAATGGCTTGATTGACACCCCACTAACCCCCGATTCAGGACTAAGGAGTTTAGGGGTAATAATAGTTTGGTCAGTAACTGGCGTTTCTATTGTTATGAAGGCGCCGACGGCACTCCAAGCACTCTGGCTACCTGAGTCTACAGCCCTCACTTTCCAATAATAGGTCGTACTGTATTCAAGGCCTGTATCGCTTTGCCAGGCAGTAGCTGGTAAGGCATTATTCCCGGTTCTTTTTATTACCTGACTATCAAAAGAAACATCACGGGAAACCATCAACTCATAACTTTTGGCGCCAGCAATTGCACTCCACTGGAACAAAGGTCTGATTGAAACTCCTTCGGCACCAGCTTTAGGACTCAGGAGTTCAGGAGCAATAACTGTATGTCCTAGCTCCATTGTAAAAGACCATTTAGCTGACCACCGGCTTGACACTGGCTTAGTGACTCTTACCCGCCAGTAATAGGTAGTATCTGCCTCAAGTTCAGAGAAACGGACTGAGCTTGCCCCGGTATCTCCTTCAAAACCCGCTGGAACGCTGGAGAAATCAGTATCATAATCAAGTTGCCATTCGTATTCTGTAGCTGCACTAGGTGATTCCCACTTAAGGATGACATTTCTTATACCTACACCCTTCGCTTCATCAGCAGGGGAAATGAGAAAAACTGGCTGGGTTAAGCTATCGATAAAGGTTATTAGTCTAGTGTTCCTGGAATCAATTGACCACAACTGATTACCCTGTAACCAGAGCCCGCTTAAGGTAACGCCATCATCGAGACCACGGGTGACTGTTTCAAAAGTAGGGTTGAGATGAAACGATGGGTTAAGCGAGCGCTCGATACCACCCTCAGCCTTAGCGCTACTGACTGGCTGGGAGTTAGCGGCATACAATACTCCGTCAGCTGAGACCGCAAGCTGGTTGATTGTACCACCTATAGGCAAATTACCATCCATTCTTTCCCACTCGGTACTCTTATTAATGATGAAGCGATAGATACCTTTGTTTAAGGAGCTACTGGCAGCATAAACAGTACCGTTGATAGTGAACTCAGGGTCAAAGGCAACAGTGATTAAGTCAGCAAGTGGGGGCGATGTAACATCCAGTGGTAATGGCTTGAATGAGTCACCTTTATTGCTTGAGTAATAGACCCAGCCATTAGTATTTCCCACCAAAATAGTCCCGTCCTGCTCATAGTTTGGTGATAGGATAATAGAGTTTATTGATTGACTGCCAGCTACAACACCTGTAGAAAAAGAAAGACCGCTATCTGTGGTTCTATAAATTAGACCGAAATTCCCATCATAACTACCTATAAATAAGGTAGTATCATTAACCACTGCCCATGCATCAACATAGGAAGGAGCTTTCTGGTATATGAAGGACTGCCCATTATCCGTCGATTTCCATATTACCGGACAACCTTCAATAGTACCGGCCAAGAAAACTACCCGATTGCCACTATCATATTGCGGAGAGAGTTCAACAAACTTAATGCTATCCGCAGCAGCGAGAGTGCTAGTAAACACCCTTTCCCACCTCTCTCCGTGACTCAAACTCCGCCATAAACTGTGCACCGTATTTACGGCATCAAAGGTAAGCATAAAAAGAGTATTATCCTGACCATATCTGGGAGATATTGCCAGGTCAATAATGCAGCTCTTGCTTATTTCGGAATCAATTAAGCCTATCTGATTCCAGGTAGCACCGCCATCAGCACTAAAGGAAAAGGCGCCTTCCGTGCCGGAAGTTACAGCGTAAGCAATACTATTACTGGCGAAGTTTTCTGCCATAAGAAGGCCAGTCCCGGACTGGCCTGTTGGTCTTTTAGTGCTCCTTACCCAGCTACCACCGCCATCGGTACTGATATAGACCTGACTACTATCAGCCGCCCCAGCCAGCATCATTGCCGAACTGGTGTTGCCACTTACCGCTAGACCGGTAATGTCAAGATTACTCAACCCATACAGAACGCCAATATTAAGGTCAGTAGCTATTGAGTTTTCAGGTGTCACCTTCCTGTTAACTGAATAGACATCGCCACTGCCATTTCCAGTATTAAGACCAACAAACAAGACATTTTGTCCATCTGCAGCACCATAGTCGTCAGGGAAGGCAACAGTCGCCGATAGAGACGCTACACCAGTGATAACAGCATCACTGATATCCTGCCCCCAACCACCATCAGCAATTCTGGTAGTAATGAGAGTATCCTGCTCATCAGTAACGACAGCTACCAGCTGCCGGTCGGTGTCAAATTTTGGAGCAAAAGCTACGGCACAGACATCGTAACCACTTATGCCAGTGTCTGTCCATCCAGGGGCTGCCTGACTTTCATCCAGAATATAGACACCACCATATTGTGAACTGTCAGTATCAGTAGTACCAACAACAATGATAGTATTACCGCTAAGACGGACGACATCAATACAGGTAATTTTTATATTATTGGTACCCGCCCCACCAGGCTCCGGTGGCAACGGACTGAAGCTATTTCCGGCATCAATAGACTTGAAAATACCATATGTCGTAGCATAGTAGACAATATTAGCACTATCGGGAATCGTCACTAAAGCGACGATATCATCCTGCACTCCACCAGTATACGACCAGTAATACCCTCCATCTGTAGACTTAAAAAGTGTGTTAATCGTCCCTGAAGGTCTGGCATAGCAGTAGAGGGTACCATCGCTAGCCAGAGTCAGGTGCTGAATATTTGAGTTCCTGGCTAATATCCAGTTACCTGCCACTCCTTCGGCTGGAGTATTTACTCTGGACCATCTGACCTCTTCAGGGCTGGCAACAGTTCTACCGTTTGAAAAAGTTGATACTGAAAGACTTAATAATAAAACAACCAGCATAAATAACAGAATGTCTCCGGCAGATGACTTAAGGTAGTTTCTAGGTTTTATTAACGTCATATTGCGGATTTTAGAACTATCTCGTAATAGAAGTCAATAGATAATAAGGGGACAAGTAAAAATTTCAGAAAATATAGAATAAATAAGGACATTGGATACTAATTCAGTGGGATCTTCAAAATAACTATTGTGGCTGGTCTAAAGCTCTGAGGGCATTCTCGTAACCGCTCTCGAGGAGTACAATTGCCCGTATTAAGGCAGGCTTGGCTGACTCGGGGACTTTGTCCAGTAGGGCACGTAGACTGGCAGCATTATTTTCAGCTTGAATAGTCAAAGTATTTTTTAATATTTCCCGGCGGTCTAAAGTCGTATCTGCTACTTTTTCACTACTGGTCTGCCCGGTCGCTAATAGCCCTTCATCGCCTGCTTCTTCTGGAGCAGGTGCTGTTACAGCTTCCTGTTCTTCTGTTACTTCCTCTTCTTCAAGGGCGGAAGGTTCTTCGGATTCCGGTGCTTCTTGAGCTATTGCTGCTTCCTCGAATACCGCCTTTTCTTCAACCTCTGTTGATGCAGTCATAGCCATCATTACTTCTTGAGGTGAGGACAGAATGGCAATCTCTGTCAGGTCGTTGTTAAGGCGGTCCGTCACCTGCTCTATTTTCTCAGTCTCGTTATTTTCAGCTAAATAGATAATTTCGGCTACCCTCTTATCGGCTAGCTCAGTATGGAGTTCCGCCTTACCCAGAGAAGAGAAGGTAAAAGCAAGCTGTACCTGCTCTGTCGCCAGCTTTACTGGATAAAGGAAATTATCGGGCATACTACCACGGGCAGCAGCAACTGTACCACCGCCAGCCAAAACGAGAACCAAGACGATAGCTACAACTGTTGCCCATTGTGGCTGCCAGCTCCAGCTGAAGAAAAGCCGGCCCTTCTTCGGCTCAATCTCCCGGAGTACGGAGTAAAACTGACTTCTAGCTCTTTCTCTGAACTCAGGGCGAGGTTGAATATTTGACACTCTTTTAGTAACCTGAGCCGCTTCAAGTAACGGCTTTAGTTCATCCGCATACTGAGGGTAATCCCGGAGACATTGTTCTATAGTCCCACCTCTAACCAGTAGACGCTCCAGGCACTCATCTAAGACGTTATATAATTCCCTAGACTTCTTCATCATTTTCTGCCAACATTGCCTTACGGAGAGCCACTATGGCACTGTGTTGTAAGGCTTTTATTGCCCCCTGGCTTTTACCCATTATCTTGGCTACTTGAGCCGTTGGTAGATCTCCAGCAAAACGCAAAGAAATTACTTCTCTTTGTGCCTCAGTCAACCGCCGGGTAGCTAATAACAACTGTTCAATATCCATGTTACGCTCGGCTACTAGCTGTGGACTAACACTATGTTCACCGCCGGCTATTGAGTCATCATAGAGCGTAGCTGGACGCTTGCTCTTCTTTCTCAGATAGTCAACTACCTGGTTGTGGGCGATACGGTACAGCCACGCAGAGAATGGGGTTCCTTTCCATTTGAAAGATGAAATAGACTGAAGAGCTTTGAGAAAGACCTGTTGAGTCATATCCTCTGCCTCTTCCTTATCTCCTATTTTGAGAGCCACATAACGATAAATCTTATCGAAATACTCCTCATACAACTGAGCAAAAGCATTCTGGTCATGTTGCTTAGCTCGCTGGACGAGGCTCTCCTCATCTTGCACCTGACAACTCCTGTTAGCCGGAACTCAAGGGTATTCATTCTACTGTCCTGGCCATAATCAGGCGTTACCCTGTGCTAATTAGTATAACGAATATGAGAGTAAAAAGATAGTTTTGGATTGATTAGGTAAAAAGGGGATAGTAAATAACATAAACAGGACACCCTATATATTGTTGACGTTTGTATATTTACCAACTTGATATGGAAAAAAGAAAAGGGGGAAAGTTATATTCTCCCTTTCTCACAAAACATAATTTTATTATTTGCGCTTACTCGGTAAAATATCAGGTTCTCTTTCTACTTTTCCGCCACGCTTGATGTATTGAGGGATGGCACCGCCCAATGCTTCTACCCTGCCATCGGGGAATACTTTAATTGCTGCCCCGCCAACAATTCCATACCCTCTTGTATTGTCTTTTTCAAGACTGAGTGCTGCCTTTAATTCCTGCCAGCCGCTCTCTTCATCGTGACAATCACAAATAACTGAAGCTATATCAAGGCAGGGGAAAATTTCAGCGCTCGAATCATCATCAGGGTCTCGCCAGCGGACCCATTCTTTTGCCAGCATAATGCTTCCTGCTGATAGACCGAAGAAAGGCTTTCCCTGGCGGTAAAGCCCGGTCAGGAAATCAATCATATCCTTTTCCCTTAATACATCAATTCCTTCTTCTACGTCCCCACCACTGACAAATACGATGTCTGAGGATCCTAAAATATCCCTGGCTTTTTTCAGGTTGGCATTCCTTGGAGAAATCAAGGCATGAATTACTCTCTTGGCCCCGGTCTCTTTGAAAGCTTCTGCCATCCGATAGAAGAAACCTGAATCATCACCGTTCGCCGTGCCAACGTAAGCTATTGTTGGTGATGTTATTCCACTTTCCCTTAATGCTGACTGGATTAAAATGTCTGTCGTACTTCGCCCTCTGGGCCTTCCCCCAGCCAGTAAATAGACCGGTTTCTGATGACTTACCATTTTACTCTCCGATATTACGCTTCGTTTTTCTCCGGAACATATCTTTCATCCAGATAATCCTCAATATCAATAGGAAAGAAAGCCTTGGCGATAGCATACTTGCCCGAGTCCTCAGGAGAAAGAGCCTTCTCATAAATAACTGTAACTCTTGCTTCCTTTCCGTAAAGCTCTTTCAGCACCTCAGTTGCCTCTCTGGTAAGACGTTTCCTGTCCTGTTTGGGACTCACCAGATGTAAATCGAACTCTCTTAAGGAGACCTGTTCTAGACGGTATTCATCCACACCATCCAGAGCACTCATTGAATCGTCCAGCTCGCGTAAGGTTACCAGTCTGCCTTCACAGGTCAGAGTCAGGCTTATTGTTCTGCCCTCAACTGCCGAGAGGATATAGCCTGAATTTCTGCCGCAGGGACACTCACCTTCCTCATCGATACGGACCAGATCTCTGACATCAAAGCGAACCATATAATACCACGGATTATTAAAGGTGGTGACCAGAATTCTACCCAAAAGCGGGCTGCCTTGTTCTGGTTTCAAAGGTTGAAAGTCCACACGGCAGAAATCGCTATTCTGATGAAACCTACCCTCCTCGCACTGCATAAATACATAACCGGTCTCGGTGGTACCGTAGGAACTGGCCATCGGTACATCGAAAACCTGGCGAATTTGCCGGTAATGGAAGAAAGTCGGGTATTCATAGGTAAAAACGATTAGTCCCGGTTGAAAAGCCGTTTTATTAAACTCTTTAGCATAGCGGCATAACTTTGCCAGAAAGGAAGGGTTGGCTTCAAGAATCGCCGGCTTAAAGGCTTCCAATTCACTCAGCATCCTATCCATAAGATCGGGAGTCCATTTGGCCGGGTCAGTCTTTTCATTAAGATAGAGGAACCGGGATAAGCGACGTTTTTCCATAGGAAGGTCGATATCATCCGAGACGAATCCTACGTTTATAGGATTAGCCAGAATCGCCTCTCGATGAGCCCCATTGGCAATTCTGCTGGCGTGAGAGTTGAGTTTCCAGGAAGCCTGCTCTGAAGCATTCCACCATTCTTGATTCCAGATATTGGTCACACTAATATCGCTCGAACCACTGGTCTTGGCTAGCCCGATTTCTCTGTTAGCCAGAGCAAGATTGATATCGCGGTCTGGTGGAGTAAAACCTTCAGGCGTATTTTCACGGATATCCTTCTTGGTAAGTACGGGTATCGCTGCGTAACGTTCATCAACAGGATAGTCCCGTCCAGGATCGAAAACCTTCCATAACTTATAAGCAGGAATCCGACTGAGGGAAGTCTCCAGAACATCAGTAGACTGGCGATAATAATCAGGGGGAAATTCCCAACTAAAGCTCATCCAATACGTCTCCTTTCTGGCACAGCAAATAATATATCTAATGTGTTGTGAAAATCACTAGACCACAAATTATCAAAGAGGCAAGGTTAATTGTCAATCCTTGTATGAGACCAACCCGCTCTCTATAGCCTGAAATTTTTCTACTAAAGGCTTGGAATGCCTTAATAGTGGCTGGTCATTTAGAACCCATATTAAATTTATAAATACTAAATTGGTGCCCGTATCGTGAGAAATTCCTGGAATAATATTACCACTTCAATCTTAGCGTAACTTATCAAATTCATCTACAGAAATTTTTACATCCTTGAGGATTTTTCTCAGGATTCCTTTTCCCAGATCCTTACCTTTATGTATCGGCACAGTTGTCCATCTACCATCGGAGTGATGAAACACCATATGGCTTCCACTCTGGCGGATGCAAGTAAATCCCAACCTCTCTAGTACCTTCGTTACTTCGCCGGGTTTAGCCGGGCTCAGTTTAGGCAACTACCTGTACCTCATCAACAGTCACTTCTATCTGGCTGCGGTTCGCCAGATGTAGCTTATCTATAATATTCCGCAGATGAGTCTTTACGACATTCTCTGAGATAAATAGTGTATCTGCAATCTGCTTGTTGGTAGCACCCTGAGCCACAAGCTGTAAAACTTCTACTTCGCTTTGGCTCAGATTAGTCACTTCTATGGGGACTGGTTCTCCTGAAGCCCGGCGGGCTTCGATATGTAGCTTTATAGCATCTCTAATATTCTCTAAAGCTTCTTCATATGTTTCTCCCTGAGTATAGCAGCCCTGAAGAAGTGGGACAGAAGCCACATAAAGCCCATCTTCATCCTGTTCTACAACTACGGTAAATTTATAGTCCGGCATATCTTACTGCCTCCTGAACAATCGGAAGCCCATCCTCAAGACTTCTTCCTTGGTTTTGCCCTGAGAAACACATCCCTTCAAAGCAGGAGTATAAGCCACATAGCCTGACTCACGCTCTTTATCAATGATAAGGTGTGTTTCATTTCGCTAATCTTTTTACGTCATCTTTTCTGGTGTTGATTATTTTCACACTAATGCTGGTCAAGTCTTTTACCAACCCAACTCTCAATGCACTCTATGGGTATTACCTTTGGGTAGACCTTAATACTTTCCGGAATAAAAAATATCTCTTGATAATACATAGTTTTTATACCAGTTTCAGTTTCACCTTTGGACATGATACCATGGCTGCGTGAACTGCTTAAAAAACCAGGGCCTCGACCACATAAGCCACAGTTATTATATCAATACAAGTATAAAACGGCAAGGTGAAGCCTGAATCCAGATACGTAGTTTTAACAGGACTGGTTAAAGAACCTTTGTTTTAGCATTAAGCCCCGCGACTTGATTGCTGTGAAAAGTGATATAGCATAGTGATTTGTTTTTACTGCAAAAATATACCTTGACTTATCTAATCCGTAGTAATAGACTAAATCAAATCTGGTAGGAGGGCATTCGAGCTTGCGCTTGAGCATTATCCCACCGAGAAAAAGGAAGCCCTGGAGCACCTGGACTTCGCCATCAAAGAGTTCCGGGAGATGAAGATGCAGCCGAGTCTAGAGAGGGCGCTGAGACATAAGGAAATACTGAAGGCGTAGAGAATAATGGTGGGCTTCGTCCTGACGAAGTCAGCCTCAGCCCACCCTACAAGTTTTTGATTAGACACGAGTGATGAATTCTGGCGGGAAATTATGAAATCGAAAGTAGCCTTTACAGCAGGCGGGAGCCGTTCACAAAATATTAGTGGTGCCCTGCACCTGATTGAAAGCGATATAGACATGATGGGAAAATCTGACCTTTTCATAAAGGTAAACTTCGTCAGTACCGATGTCCAGGCAGCGGCAACCCACGTCGACGGCGTACGCACACTGCTACAATTTCTGCGGGAGCGCTATGTCGGTAAAATATCCATCGGAGAATCTACTCTGGGGTCTGCCAGCCCGGGCTTTAAGAGGTATGGGTACCTCGACCTGGTAAAGGAGTATGGTGTAGAGCTGGTCGACCTTAACAAAGGAGACTGGGAAATAATTCAGCTTTACGATTCGGCACTCCGACCAATGAAAGTCCATTTTGCCCGGCAGATGCTTGAAAGCGACTACCTTGTGGCTATCGGTCCGCCAAAAACCCACGATTCAGTTGTTGTTACCTTATCTATTAAAAACGTAGTAATGGGCGGTGTTAGTTATACTCACAACGACAAGGGTAAAATTCACCAGGGACCTGCGGTAATGAACCTGAACCTCTATTTGATGGCGAGCAAACGGTTGCCGGACTTAGCTATTATCGACGGTTTTACGGCAATGGAGGGAGATGGTCCGATATATGGCGATGTCATAGACTGGGGGATTGCCGCTGTCAGCTGCGATGCGGTAGCCCTGGATTGCCTGGTGGCCGGGCTGATGGGATTTAAAATTTCAGATATCGGCTACCTGTGGTACTTGCAGAAAAAAGAGTATGGAGTGGGTGACATCAGCCAGACTGAAATCCTGGGGGAAGATATCGAGAAATATCGCCGGAAATTCAAACCTCACCCTGCATTTACCCATCAGAAACAATGGCGGGACGATAGAGTCAATAGACTGCTCAACTTATAACTGCAAATATTTGCTATTGTTATTCCCAACTTGTAAGCCTGTATACAGGCACAGAATCCAGTAACTTTATAGAACATTTGTGAACCTTAGGATGTTAAAAAATGGAGGTTGAAGCTCCCTTTAGGGACTTTGGATAAGCAAACTAATAAGAGAGTGGCTTTTTGGATTACCCTGTCTCAAATTCTTGCTAATAGAGTTATAGCACCTTAACAGCAGTTCATTAACCCTATCCCCTGTATCCCCTTCCCCTTGGTAAGGGGAAGGGGAGGAGATTTGAAAGAGGGGCTGGCGCCCCTCTTAAACACCCTTTTATCTTACTCTGGGAGAGTAAAAGAGAGGCGGAGCCTCTCTTACCAAAAATCTTCCCCCTCTCTATTGAGGGAGAGGGGGATAATGGGGGGTGAGGGTATTTGTGATTAGTCTGAAAAAACCCGAATCTGAAGTAAAATTAAGGTTTTTTAACATTAAACAGTTGAGAATCTGACAAGGAGGGAAAAGATGCCGATTGTTCATGTAAATTTCTGGGAGGGCGTTGGAGAAGACAAAGTCAAGGCAATGATACGGGGTATAACAGACGTCATGGTTGACATAGGAGTTCCTGAACACGCCGTAGAAGTAATCGTTCATGAAATTCCCAAAACGCACTGGGGTGTTGGTGGTAAGCCAGCTTCAGAAGCACTCAAAGACGTATCGCCACCAAAGTGATTACTGAACCCAGTTTTTCCTGAAAAATCAACCAAATATATATACCCCGCAGCGAAAATGCTACCTAAAAATTGCGAAGTGCCATCCTGAGCGAAGCTACCTGCCCGCTTGCCTTCGCTGACCTGCCCGCCAGGGCTTGGCAGGCGGAAGCTTTAGCGCAAGCAGGCCGTCCCCCTGCCCGCCAAGGCTCGGCAGGCGGGTCCAGGACTATGGCAGGCAGAAGAACCTCAGGGTTTGGCATGGTTTTACCACACCTCCCTGAGATTCTCCTGCCTATGCACAAGGCTTCGGCGGGCAAGTCGCTCCTTCACTTTATGAAGGACTCCTCCAGAATGACATTTTCGGATAACCTTAAAATTACTTATTGACTTTTTTATCCTGCCCTCATAGGGAAACCAGGCAGGTTACCGCCAGACGTCAATGTTATAAGCAGATTCCCTGCCGCGCCCTCCAGTCCATAATGCCATTTCTTCACCGCCGCCGGTGACAATAATGCAATTCTGGAATGGGTCGTTTACAGCAGGTACCATATAATCATCAGGCAGTTCTTTCCAGGGCTTCCCTGACCTGGGCTCTACCGCCTTCCAGCCATTCGTCCATACATCAGGGGACTGGTGGGTCCGGTACTCCTTTAGAGTCATAAAGCTTTTCTTATAAAGCCACTCGTAAACAGCATCTTTGGACTTGAAGCCATACAGTTGTAAATCGCGTGCTATCTCGGGCAGCAGGAAAAAGGTCTTACCACCTTCACCGTCAGACCAGAGGTGGTCAATGAAGTATTCCATGAAATTATGCGGACCGGGGATTCCCTTTACTCCCACTCGTCTAGCAATACCGCCATGGCCGCTCTTCTGGAATTCCCGGTATCCGCCCGGCATGAACTCGGTATTGCGGACAGAAAATCCCATATTAATCGCCACGACGCAGCTTTCATTCTTCTTGAAATCATACTCTTCTCTCAGGCTGGACCATCCCGGCGGTAAAGCGTCATCATTCTCGGGGAAGCAGTTGTTAAGTGCGTTCCCCCAGACACCGCAGTTGGTAACATTGGGGATATTCCCACCGAGATTACGCCACATAAGCTCGGCAGCACGTCCGATACTTCTGTTAGCGCGGTTGCCGGGACCGAGAACATTGGTATCGAAGTTCATTTCGATCTCTTTGGCAAACGGACCGCTGACTACATAAGCGCCACCGCCGCGGCCGTCACCGCAGCCGCCGCCTGCTTCAGCAATAGCCAGCAGCAGGGGCATATACTCAGGTTTGCACCCGGCCATTACACCAATTGTGGCTATCTTCTCAACGGTAGCCATCCGTCTCATCGGCATGAAGTGTACCGGGTCGCCTTTCTTTCCCGAGCTTCCCATTTGTTGTACCCGGTCACCGAGTACCCGGTCAGACTGGTAGACGACGAGTTCATCCGGTTTGTGGCCGGTGCCTTTGAGCATTTTCTCGACAAGTTCCTCGGTAGGCGGTACTATCGGAAGACCGTCAGTATACTTACATATCGGTGAATTGTTATAAAGTTGTGGTATCTTCTCTGTCTGCTGGAAGAATTCCTGGGCTTCCAAAAGGGTGCCTTCAAAGATATAGTGTGGATTCGGCACCTCCCACTTCGGTGGATTTTTCTCTTCATCGGTCAAAGGTCGAACCAGGGCATCCATCAAATCATCTATCCAGCTATCGACATCCTGAGGTCCGGGAATATGACGCGAACCATGCACACGCCGGATATTGGGAACACCGTTTAGCCGGCAAGCTTGCTTCCAGCATTCATCCTGGTCTTCAAAGATGATGAAGACACTGGGAATACCGCTTCTCTCAATCGATGATAAGTGGGGCAACTGCTCCCAGATAGCCCCATGTCACCATACCACGCCACGGATAAGCGCATCGGTGGTTTTTATCTCTTCTCCCGACAGCGCGATGCTACCCGCTTTTGTGGCATGAGGAGCGGCATAGCTAATATTCCAGTTCACCTGGGGGTACTTTACCGGAAGCTTTTTAACCAGGGGGATAAGAATACCCTGCTCTCCTCCGGCACCGACGCTCAAAGTGATTCTCTTACCATCAAGTTTATCGAGGCGCGGCGCCAGAGGGTACTGTTTTACCGGTTCCTGTATGCCGACAGGATTGAGAAACTTATACACCTTGTCTTTTGCTGCCATTTTCACTCTCCAAAAATTAATTTCGCCATATATACTATCACAATGTGTTATCTATCGTCACCTTCAGCCCTTTTGCTAAATCTCCGCAGGTGTGTTATTCATAATATTTTTTCCGTGAGGATAATTTCCTAACAACAAAGCTAATCGCAATCCCTAAAGTGACGGTCCCTTGTGAGCTGAGCCATGCAATTCCCGCACCATTGATGCCCATTAGAGGCAAAAGGTAAAAACTCACCCCTAATGTAATAATTGCCATAGAAGCCGATAGACCGATAAGTACTTTCAGCTTCTTCTCTACCCTTTTTATACTTAGATAAACAACATTGATGGCCAGGGGCAGGGCGGAAATTGTCAGAAGACGGAGTAAGGTGGCACCATTCTCAGAATAAGCACCGCCGAAGAGGAGAAGTATTTTATCCGCCAGGACCAGTATTAAAACGACCAACGGCAGTAGAATAACGAAGACCATCTTCAGGCTTCGCCATACATTTTGCTTAAGCTTCTCCTCTTCATATGAGCCTTCAGCAAAGAGAGAGATTGAGCCGGAGCTTGGAACCATGGCTAGTACGCTACCAATCGACCAAGCGATATAGAAATAAGCATTGATTTCTGCACCCAGCAAGTTTACCACCATAATAGGCAGTATAAATGCGGGTGCAGTCCAGAAAAGGTTACCGAAATAATTGGCAAGAGAGAAGGGTAGAATGGCACGTACCGTTTCTACATTGATAGCGAAGAAAGGCCGGTAGCCAGGCTGAACCCGGGGCAAGAAAAAGGGGATACTGATCAGAAGTGCCACTCCAACGGCGATTCCCCATGAGGCGAAAATACCAAAGGCGTGGAAGTACACCGCTAGCAGGGCAGGTAAGAGGAGTCTTAGCAGGTTGAAGATAAGGTTCTTGACCAGGATAAATCCAGTCCGGCGTCCAGCGACAAAAGCCTGTTCAGATATTGATGATAGGGTAGAAGCAACTGTAAAAAAAATAAAAGCAACAAGGTAAACAGTATTGCCTCTGATGGAAAGGAGGGCTGGAGACCATAAATTAAGTCCAGCGAGGAAGATAAATCCAGCAACTATCGAAGTGAACCCGCCGATGGCGAGGCAGGAATTTATCATATTACTGGCATTCTGACCGGAGTGAGGCAGGAATCTTATTAACCCGAAGCCAAGCCCGAGGTTAGCCAGCATCGCCAGCAGAGATACCGCCGAAATCGCTGCTGAAGCCAGACCGACATCTTCCGCAACATAAAATCGGGCGGCTATTATCCAGAAGACAAAACCTAGCAGGGCATTGGCGGCACTAGCCATCAACAGGTAGATAGCGTTGGCATAAAGTGAGATACGTAAAAGGTTCTTCAGTCTATCTCTGGAAGTAGCAGTGGCGATTATGTCAGTTACCATCTTATTGAGTGGTAATATTAACTGTTTCATCTGACCATTCTAAAAGACTGGCGGTTTGTGCTATTATTCTACTTGTAGTCATAAATTATTTCAATATATCTAGATGAAAGATATTCTTTGATATTATAATATTATGACTATTGTATATACTACATTTATGACCAGAGTATTACCTGTAGTATCTTCAAGCTTGAGACACATCTAATAACATAAGAAGGGGTGTTTTAAGAATAATGAAGAGAATTAAAATAGGAAGTGGTCTTTTACTGCTGGACCTACTGGTGGTAATACTGGTTCTGATTATTTACCTTTTCCCTTCCAATGTCCTGCGGATTATCCTGGGACTACCATTTGTGCTCTTCTTCCCAGGCTATACACTTATGGGAGCTCTTTACCCAAGTAAAAGCGGGATTGGTGGTATCGAAAGAGTAGCTCTCAGCTTTGGTTTAAGCTTTGCTGTGGTAGCCTTACTCGGACTTGTTTTAAATTACACCCCGTGGGGCATCAGGCTTGAGTCGATACTATATTCAACCGCCATTTTTATCTTGACTATGTCCGTTATTGCCTGGATAAGACGTAGGAAGATACCAGACGGAGAACGCTTTAACATTGAATTCAGTATGGCTTTGCCAGGTTGGGGGAAAAGTGTCCGGGATAGAGTACTGACAATCATTCTGATAATCGCTGTAATAGGAGTGATCGGGACACTCAGCTATGTTATTGCTACCCCCAAAGCCGGTCAAGAGTTCACCGAATTTTATATTCTGGGTCAGGAAGGCAATGCCGAAACGTATCCTGTAGAGCTGGGGGTAGGGGAGGAGGGGAAGTTGCTAGTGGGGATCATAAATAATGAATATAAAGTAGTGGATTATCGGGTGGAGGTAAGGCTAGATAGTTTTAAATATACCGAAGTTAGCGGTATTACACTGGGGCATGAGGAGAAGTGGGAACAAAACGTGAGTTTCACTCCGGAGAAAGCAGGTGACAATCAAAAGCTGGAGTTTTTGCTTTATAAGGATGGAGAAACTGAGCCTTGTTTAGAACCTTTACGCTTGTGGATAAATGTTAGAGAGCAGTGAACGGAGATACATATTTTTAATAACAAATGCCGGTCAAGAGTTTTTTAGAGGTAAATAGAAGCTATGCACTTGCCCGGGAATTTTTCCCTTGTCTCTATAGTCGTTCCAGCCCGAAATGAAGAAAAGCTCCTTGCTCAATGTCTCAAATCCCTACTGAAGCAGGATTACACCGGAGAGTATGAAATACTCGTAGTAAACAATGGCAGCACTGACCGGACGCGAGAAATTACCTCAAGCTTCGGTGTCAAGGTAGTCTACGAAGGAAATATCGGCACTGGTCCAGCCCGGCAACATGGCCTGCTCGAAGCTAGAGGTGAGATAGTAGCCTTTACCGATGCCGATACGATAGTACCGGAACACTGGCTAAGAACACTAGTCAATTATCTAAGGCGTAATCCGAGAGCTGTTGCAGTCACCGGACCTTACACCTTCTTCGATGCCGGGAAGGTTGTACAGGCCCTTTCCTGTCTGATGAATTTTACCTTCATCAACCTGGATAATGCTTTCCGATTCGTTACCAGGAGGGGAAATACTATCTGGGGATCCAATTTTGCTATTAGAAGGAAGGCAGCACTGGAGGCTGGTGGCTTTAATACGGCGATAAAGTTTCTAGGAGAAGACTATGATTTATCGCTACGACTGAGGGGAAAAGGAAAGGTGGGGCTAATCAGCATCCTCTTTGTACTGACTTCTGCCCGACGTATCAGAGAGCAGGGACTCCTCTGCACTTACTCTAACTATATCCTGAATTATTTCAACCTGCTTTTCTGCAAAAGACCTCTTCCCGAAGAGCAGGAGAATTTACCGCGAAAGCTGGGTAAAGCTTTTATAAACACGGTACATTTTATTGACTGGTTCCGCCGACCGGTACGTTGCGCAGACCGCGGTCTTCGGCGAATCGCCTTAACCTTTGACGATGGACCGAACGAGCCATTTACTTCCGAGATTCTCGCTATTCTCAGAAAGCATAATATTAGAGCTACCTTTTTCGTGATAGGAGAAAATACCGAACTTTTCCCCGAGACCTGCCAGAGGATACAAAAGGAAGGACATATCATCGGAAATCACTCTTATTCACATCCAAAGTGGTTAGCTCTGAGACGGCAAAAAAGAATAATCCAAGAACTTCAACCAACCCAGGAAGCTATCTATAATGCCAGTGGTATAAAGCCCGTTCTGTTCCGGCCACCTTATGGACACTGGTCGCCCTGGTTGTTGCGGACAGCCCGCCGGATGGGTCTCGAGGTTATTACCTGGGACAATATGACAGATGATTGGGAAGCAACCAAGGAAGCTGATGATATTGTTAGCGACATTCTTGGAAGGGTAAGGCCGGGTGGTATTATCGTGCTTCACGACGGACGGAACGGTCGGTTTAACTATGACCGAACCTCGCTCTTGAAAGCTTTGCCTCCTATCATTTATAGCCTTGAAAGGCAGGGCTACCAGTTTTTTACGGTAACAGAGATGCTCCATATAGAGCGAGAGAAAAGGTAGCTATCAGTGAACAGTTAGTTGCGCAGAGACAAGCTCGCTGATCTGACAAAAAAAATCTCTTAGCCTGGATTATATGATGAAATCTGCAAAACTACGGAAATTACTTCTTGGTCTGGCTAAAGCTTTACTTCTAGCACAGCCTTTTTTAACTTTCCCTGTTTTTCTATCAGTCCTTCACGCAGGACCACCTTTATGGCTATCCTGGGTGATCGCTGTTATTCCCTTGCCACTACGTTTCTTTGTCACCAGTCGGTTCACCTGCCGTACCCCTTTTGATATACCTATCATCATCTCCATACTCGGGGTACTACTCGGTTTCTTCTTGAGTCCGGATCCGCAAATGGGATCGACTGCCCTGCACTCATATCTAGCCTGTGTACTGCTATATTACGGGATAGTCAATAATAGCCGGGCGCCAATGGGGTACTGGATTTTTCTCGCTGCTCTTCTTACCCTGATCCTGCTGTCACTATCC
>CAYOHA010000005.1:0-27110 GCA_964403625.1 uncultured Dehalococcoidales bacterium
CACTTCTTGTTTTGATGAAGGAATTCAATTGGCTCTTCAATGGTAATAATATTCCGTTCATCATTCTCATTAAGATGGTTAATCATCGAAGCTAAGGTTGTCGACTTTCCGGAGCCGGTTTGACCGGTAACCAGAATAAGCCCTCTTGGTTTAAGAATGAGTTGTTTTAGTATCTGAGGTAGCTCTAACTCATCTATTGTAGGAACAATATACGGCACGAACCGGAAAGCAATACTTACCGTTCCTCTTTGATTTAAAGCATTGACCCGAAAACGAGCAACTCCAGGTACGCTATAAGCAAAATCTAACTCCTTCTCTTCTCCGAAACTCTTCAACTGCTCCGGTGTAGTAACAGAAGTTAATATTTGTTCAGCATCTTCTTTAGTAATAGTAGGTAAACTCTTTAAAACGACTAAACGGCCGTGAATACGAAGTACAGGAGGACTTGTTACACCGATATGAAGGTCAGAAGCTCCTCTTTCGACCATCATTTCAAGAAGTTTATCTATTTCCATATAAAGTATCTTCCTTCAGTCGCTGAAAACAAATATTATTACTAATCATATATTTTAGAATTTAATATCCTTGCCAGTAATTTGTCAACTAAACCACCTTGGTAACATTTATTATAATTCAATGCGGACTATTGACAAATACACGAAAAAAGTCTAAACTATCGCACAAATATGTAAAATAAAATGTAAAGACGGATATGTAAGATGTTTCTCATTAAGGACATCAGAATCGCCGATAAAAATTAGCATTTAATGATGTCCTTTTTTTAATTTTAATAAAGGAAAGTTTAAAGGTTCTAGAAATATCCCGGAGTATTAGTCCGAGCACTTTGTAAGAGCAACAATAAAATAAGAGGGTTAGCCCTGCCGGGGGATACCAGGGGGCTGAGGTAAAGCAGCTAACTTTAGCGCAAATACCAACCATACCCCTCCCGTGGTCGGAGCCCTGGGGGTAATCGGGCTTTGCGGCAGGGCTAGCCAAAAAGGAGGTAAGGTTTTCATATTAGAAACTAAATAATCAAAGGTTAGCCAGTAATGGCTTCACCAGACAAAATAAGGAGGAGAAATGAGTATGAAAAAGAACATTCTCTGGATGCTGGTAAGTTGTCTGATGGTGCTATCACTTTTAATAGCATCGTGTGGTCCGGAAGAAAAAGAAACAAAAATAGAAGAAGAGGAAGGAAAGGTAGTAATAACGAAAGAAGAGATAGAGGAAGAGGTAGAGGAAGAGGTTGTAGAAGAAGAAGGTTTGCTATCACCGGAAGTGCCGAAATATGGTGGGACACTCTATCTATATATGGCTGACCCAACAGGGGGCTTTGATGAGGCTTTTAATATGGGACATGTCGGTGGTATGGTTACTACCACATGGTTTACTAACCAACAAATGTTACAAGGAGACTGGACAACAGGGCCAGCAGGCACCGGTAAACAGGACTGGTATAATGGATTTGTTGGCCGTGTTGAATTATTGACAGGTCAGCTGGCGGAAAGCTGGGAGTTCCTTGATGATGAAACATTCATATTTTATATCCGCAAAGGGGTTAAATTTCAGAATAAGGCGCCGGTAAATGGCCGGGAGTTCACCGCCGAGGATGCAGTCTACAACATGAATCGGATTTGGACTTCTCCAGGGAGCTACCCTTATCTTGTTTACCCGGCACAATACCGACCAACATCCATAAAGGCTCTTGATAAGTATACGGTTGAGGTCAAGGTCCCGAAAATAATGCAGGGGCAGATGTTCCTGGTATGTGGTAGCTTTATGTTCGCTGATCATCCACCTGAGATGATAGCTAAATATGGAGACATGAAGGACTGGCGGAATGCCTGCGGGACAGGACCGTGGATTTTGACCGATTTCGTTACTAACAGTTCACAGACCTATGTAAGGAACCCTAACTACTGGCAGAAGGACCCTTTTAATCCGGAGAACCAGTTACCCTATATGGATTCCATTAAGGGGCTTAACATTAGTGACTCATCTACACGGTTGGCGGCATTACGGACAGGTAAGCTTCATATGCTGGGCGGCCTTGTGTGGGATGATGCCGAGAGTCTAATGAATACTACCCCTGAGATAAAGTATAAATATTGGATATCAGGGCCAAACTGCCCTATCGGCAGGCTGGATAAGCCGGAGCTACCTTTCAAAGATATTAAAGTCCGGCAGGCACTGAACATGGCGATAGACAGGGAGACGTTAATTAGTGATTATTATAAGGGTCACGCCGACCTATTCGCTTTCCCCTTCTCTTCCAGTCCTACATATTCAGCGTATTTTACCCCGCTTGAGGAACAGTCTACAGCAATCCAGGATTTATATACCTATAACCCGGAGAAAGCAAGGCAACTTCTGGCTGAGGCAGGCTATCCCAATGGCTTCAAGACCCAAATTATTTGCATTGCAGCGGAGGTGGACTTTTTATCTCTAATCAGGGAATACTTCCTTGATATCGGCGTTGATATGGTGATCAACCAGGTGGAATTAGGTACGAAGACCAGTATGGACAGAGGCAGGACTTACCCGGAAATGATCTATAAGGGCCTTGTTCAGGACTATCAGTTCGCCTGGAGGATGCTGTTTCTCCGGATAGAGAGTGCGGACAATGTCGCTATGATCAACGACCCGCGTTTCAGAGCGCCTTATGAAGAGATTTGCCAGATTATTGGCAAGGACGATGCTAGAGTTAACGAAATAATTAAGGAAGTGAGTAGAATGAGTCTCGAGCTAGCCTGGGCAGTATGGATGCCGGGACCAGAGATATACACCTTCTGGTGGCCCTGGTTGCAGAATTTCTACTCAAACGGCTGGGGAGGTTATTGGACCCCTAATGATTGGACATATTACTGCTGGATAGACGAGGCACTGAAGAAGTCTATGGGACACTAGGCTTGGTATCTTGAAAGAGCATTAAAAAGATAAGGGGGTTGAAAAACCCCCTTCCCTTATTTAATTTAAAAAATACAGAGAACTGATAAAACAATCTCCTTATAGGGTACCGTTTACTCAAGAGCACCCGAGACTGCTAATTCGGCAATATCCTCATCCGACATACCTAGTATCTCCTTAAGGACATACTCATTATGTTCGCCAAACAAAGGAGCTCGCTTTAGTTCGAGGGGCATCTTGGATAATGTGAAAGGAGATGCTGGAGCATGGTGTTTTCCTACTCGAGGATGGTCTAGCTCGGGGAACATTTTACGGTGTCTCGTTTGGGGATCGTGTTCCAGCTGGTCTTCACCAGTTTCAAGCACACCTGCCGCCACCCCAGCTTCCTGTAAAAGACTCATCACTTCTTCTGCAGAATGCTCGATTGTCCATTCCTCTACCAGCCTATCCAGTTCTTCCTCATTCTTCTTTCTCAGTAGAAGAGTGCTGAACTTGGATTCCTTTGTCCACATTGGATTTCCTAAAACCTTACAGAAGCTTTCCCACTCCTTATCAGCAAACACGGAAATAGCACACCATCTTTCTTCGTCCTGGCAACGATAGGTACCTGAGGGATTATGCCCCAGCTGATAGGCTCCTGTTGGCAGCCGTTCTGTTACAATACCGACCGCTTGCATCTTCGCCAGTACCTGCTCCGGAGTACAGTTCATTGTCCACTCCTCCACCAGACCATTCAGTTCCCCCTCATTCTCTTTTCTTGCCTGAACGGTGCTGAATCTCGGTTCCTTTGTCCACGAGGGATTGCCTATCACCTTACAAAAACCTGCCCATCCTTCTTCCGTATACAAGGGAATACCGCACCATGTATATTCATCCCGGCAACGATAGGCATTGTGAGGGGCTGCATAAGCGAGCTTATTCCCCTCTCTTTCAGCAACACGATTATTAACTATATAGTCAAGAATAAGGGGAGATATAAATTGAACACCCGTTTCAAATTGGGACAAGTCTATATACTGTCCCTTCCCTGTTCTTTTTCTATGAAGTAGTGCAGAAAGGACAATAATAACATTATAGTGAGGAGCGATAAAATCCGTGTAGACTCCCAACTCCGGTGGTGGTCTATCAGGCCAGCCAGTGATATGACAGAATCCTGATAGGGCTGAAAGCTGGAAACCCATCCCCGGATGTCTGGCATAAGGACCTGTCTGACCCTGCATACAGGAGCTAAGCATAATAATATCTGGGTTGACTTTCTTTAGTTCACTATAACCCAGTCCCAGTTTTTCCATCACTCCGCCGGCATAGTTCTCCACTACCACATCTGCCCAGGCAACCAAAATCTTAGCCACTTCCAGTGCCTTAGGATTGGTGAGGTCAAGAGTGACGCTATGCTTTCCGGTATTCCACTGGGTAAAATGAACACTAAGATCAGGTTCGGGACCAAACGTTCGATATAAATCCTGGGCTTTTCTACTCTCAATTTTGACCACTGTGGCACCCCAATCAGCCAAAATCTTAGTTGTTAGAGGTCCAACGATTACTCGACAGAAATCGACAACTTTTACTCCCTCGAGTAAAGCAGGCATATTTTCTCCTGTTTTTCATAAAGTGCGTTATATTACCTTAGCTTGCTTTAACACCAGGATTTTATCCCTAGAAATGCCCAGTTCTTTCTCGTAGATATCCTCGTTATGTTCGCCAATCAACGGAGCACGGCGGAATATTCCTGGAGGTGACTCAGTGGTTTTGGTAAAACCACCAGGGTAGGTAATATTGGTACCTAATTCAGGGTGCTCTACGTCTACCCAGTATTCCCTTGCAGCAAGTTGAGGATTCTCCACTATATTATTAATGTTAGCAGTAGGGTACACCTGGGCATTATGCTTTAATGCCTCCCCAAGGATTTCTCTCATGGTAAACTTTTGGAAAAGCCTAAGCGTTGGTTCTGATATTTTATCAGCCGCCTCCTGGGTCATTTCCCCCATATTGAATGTATCCCAGTTTAACTTCTTGATATCTTCAGTAGCCACGCTTTCACTCTCCATCCATCTGACCAGTGGTGAGTTCCATCTCCTGGCAAATTGACCGGACCAGTATATGGCATAAACATATCCATCTTTACAAGGCCATATGCGTCTTATACTGACGAGTCCCATTCGCCCTCCTCGCCTCATGATTCTCTTTGAAAAGTCCCAGTGATGTGTCAATCTCTCAGGCGTACACTTGGTAACAGAATCATGAATTGATACATCGACGAACTGCCCTTCTCCAGTCATTTCTTTATGGTAAAGCGCCATCATTACTCCCTCAGCAGCCTGCCCTCCAGCCTGAAGGTACGACTGGGAATGATAACCTATTCGAACAGGAGGACGATCAGCATCACCGACTGAAAACATATAACCACCCAGAGCCCAGGCAACAATATCGGAAGTCTTATAGTCTTTATATGGTCCGGTCTGACCGAACGGAGTGATAGAAGTCATGATAATACCAGGATTGATTTTCTCAAGGGCTGAATATCCCAGACCTATTTTGTTCATATAATCCGGTGTAAACGACTCTATTATGACATCAGCACTCTTTACCAGTCTTCTAAAGATATCCTTTCCATCAGCTGTCTCGATATTAAGCGTGATCCCTCTTTTATTCGTATTATAGGCAAACCAGAACATGCTCTTTTCCGGATCTGGTTCATCATGGTAAAAGGGACCTATATTACGTGCCGAGTCACCACCGGGTCTCTCTATCTTGATAACATCAGCTCCAAGGTCTCCTAGTATCTTACCGCATAAAAGCCCTTTTTCATCGGTCAGGTCTAAAACCCGATACTGACTGAGCATGCCTTCTGGCTTCTCTTTTTTCTCCATACTTTAATATCCCTTCATCATTTCTTTAGGTAACGACTATCCAGGCAAGCAGTCATACCAGGCACGAATTCCATGTTGAAGGATTGGCTAGAATCCTGTTGGTAAGAATCACACAAATATATATGTAACTAGTAAGTAAACAAATCCAAGCCACCCATTACGTGTACGTTCTGGCCGGTGATGTACTTGGCATGCTTCGATACCAGAAAGGCAACGATTGTGGCTACATCAACAGGCTCACCGAACTCGCGCATCGCTATTTGCAACTTTATTCTGTCAAAAGTACTAGGCTGTTGTGGCTGGGCACCAGGTGGTGGCCCTCCTCCGGGTGGTGGTCCTCCTCCGGGTGGTGGTCCCCCTCCAGGTGGTGGTCCCCCTCCAGGTGGTGGTCCCCCCCCACCGCGTACACGTTGTGTCCCGGTATCGACAACACCAAGAGTTACCGTATTAGCTGTAATGCCAACTCTGGCACCCTCAAGAGCTGCAGTCTTGGCTAAAGCAATAACTCCAGCTTTAGCTGCTGAGTAATTTGCCTGACCAAACCCACCCTGAACTGCAGCTATAGAAGAGATATTGACAATACGGCCCCATTTCTTCTCGACCATCTGGTCCCATACTTCCCTTATCCAGTACCAGGGACCATCAAGGTCAATCTTAATCAGATTCTTCCAGTCTTCAACAGTAGTCTTTTCGATCCGACCACCACCTCTCAGCAGAGCGGCATTATTGACCAGAATCTCAACAGGCCCAAGTTCTGCGTTAATCCTAGCAACGGCATCTTTCACCTGCTGATAGTCACTCTGGTCTGCTTTAAAAGCAATTGCCTTGACTCCCATCTCCCTTATCTCTCTGGCTATTGTTTCAGCCCCTTCTACAACAATATCAACACAGGCAATATTGGCTCCTTCGGCAGCTAATGTTTTGGCAATTGCATCGCCCATTGCACCTTTCCGATTAGTCCCAGTAACTACAGCTACCTTTCCCTTTATCCCTAAGTCCATCTTTAATCTCCTTTACTTTAATATATATATAGAGTTATTCACCTTTATATTCAGGCTTCCTTTTCTCCATGAAAGCTTTTCGTCCTTCGGCGAAGTCTTTCGAAACCATAACACTCCTCCCAAGCTCGGTCTCCAGCTTTAACCCCTCCTCCAGAGTCATACTGTAGCCTCTTATCATCGCCTCTTTCACCCTCTGCACCGCCAGTGGCGCTGAGCCACAGATTTTTTCTGCCCTTGCCTTGGCTGTAGCCATCAGGTCTTTCAAAGGAACAACCTGATGTACCAGCTTTATCTCTAGCGCTTCCTGGGCAGTAACACGTCTTCCCATAATCATCATTTCTGCTGCTACACTGAAGGGAATCAATCTCGGTAAGCGCTGCGTACCTCCCCAGCCAGGTATTAGGCCCAGAGTTACCTCAGTAAGACCCAGCTGAGCATTCTCAGCAGCTATTCTGATATCACAGGCTAAGGCTATTTCGAGACCACCACCCAGAGCATATCCATTAATAGCAGCAATAAGTGGTTTCCAGAGCTCAAGTCCGCGTACCAGAGTAGCTTGAGGTGCACTCGGTTGTGCTGCCTGGCCACCTTGACCAGGTGGGGCGCCACCCGCCGACCTCAGGTCCAAGCCGGTACAAAAAGCCTTCTCACCAGCACCGGTAATAATACCAACCCATAAGTCCTTATTATCACGAAAGTCTATCAGTACCGCGGTCCATTCGGCAAGGGCTGCCGGGCTTAGAGCATTCATTACTTCCGGACGGTTAATTGTAAAGATAGCAATATGACCTTCTTTTTGATATTCAATTGGCATTCTTTCTTACTCCTTTCATTTATTTTTTAGCCTACTAACCATATCACCATTCCGAAGAGTCTATGCGCTTTCCACTCTATCTAAATTAAATAATCCGAGTTGATAAAAAGCTGCTTACCATTTTCCCGTTATAACTATTGGTTTTTTTGACTATCACCCCCCTTAAATATTAATGATTTTGGCTGATTCTATACCTTCTTCTCTACTAAAGTCAACTTTAATCACCATATCTTTCTTTCCTAAAATCAGTAGATATGGGAATTCTTACGTTAAAAATTACTTCCCAACTAATTGACGGATATATTTTATACATCTTATAATTCATCTAGCAATAAAAAGCCCCATGCCGACAGGGGAATCCTTAGATATTGAAAGAAAGCCATACTATTCAGAGAAATATGAGTAGATAGAGTCTCCTATTATATTGAATACCAAGATATTACTATAGACCTTATTCTCCTTTAGGTCTGCTAGAAAGATATAATTATAGATTATTTAACAATATCTCACCTTCTACACTTCTTCCTTTATTTAAAGAATAGAGGGCCTTACTATACAATCATAGATTATTTCCTGAGGAGGGATAAAAATGGATTTTTCACCAACCGGGTATACCAAGGAACAGGAAGAATTTGCCAAAGAAGTCAACAAATGGCTGGATGAGAATGTCCCTAAAGATATGGCCTTTCCCAGGGACCCTCTCAATGTAAGTCAAGAACAATTTCAGAAACGGCGTGAACTTGCTCGTAGAGCCGCTCGGAAAGGATGGCTTTATCCCAATTTACCTCGTGATTACGGCGGGGGTGGTCTGGACAGAGCCCACAGTGTGGTCATAAATCACGAGGTAGCTAAAAGAGGCCTATCGCTTCAAGCTTTTCATTGTGCCGGAGCAACCATGGGGATACCAGCTATTCTTGCCTGTGGAACAGAGGAACAAAAAAGGCGTCTTCTACCTTTAATCCTCAAGGATGGAGCTCTTACCTGGGAACTTTTTACCGAGCCGGAAGCCGGCTCAGATGAAGCAAACCAGCAAACTAATGCCCTCCGTTCTATTCACGAGAATGACTCTTTTATCGTTAACGGCGGTAAAATATTCGTCGGTGGAATCTACCCTCCGCCAGACCTTTTTCTGTTACTGACTCGCAGTGACTTGAAAGCACCCAGGCATGAGAACCTATCCATGTTTCTTGCCCCGGCTAACCTGCCGGGAATTTCCCTTGTTCCTCTGGATTTATTTGTCCCTGGTCCTTTTGGCACCGTTAGTGGCAGGTCAGCCGCTGGAGCAGACGGAATTAAGTACCAGGTCTTTTTCGATGATGTTAGAATTCATGAGTCCTATTTAATCGGAAAAGAAAATGATGGGTGGAGAGTAGCCAATGCCGCGCTTGAGGTTGAACACGGTGGTATGAGGGCAGATGGGGCTACTGCCAGAGAAGTTGTTACAGGTCGCGGCAGGGCAGGAGGAGCGTTTTTCAGCGGCTCTGAGCAGAGTTATATAGTAAAAAAATTCTTATACCAGTGTAAAAACAATCCTAATATAACCAAGCGTATTAAAGAAAATCCACAACTACTCGCTAGCTTGGTAAACGTTTATATTGAAGCCGAAAAGGAACGGTTGTTTTCCCTGAGAAACATAGGTGGGATGGGGGGCCGTTATGGTGGGACACATTCGCAACTCTTTTCCAAGAAGTTTTCTATCACGCTTATTAATGAGATGGCGAAAGTGCTTGGCCCCTATTCCATGACCAGCGATGATGAGTGGGGCTTGGAAGAGAGCCTTTTTGAGGTTGGGCAACGCGGGGCACTCTGCCTTGCCCCTCTGGGTACCCCGGAAGTACTGAAGATAGTAATAGCCCGGGCGCTTGCTATCGGACGATAAGTATAAAACAATGTTGTTTGTGTTGAATCAAACTTAGTCTTGGAGGTTAGAAATGGCTTTAGACCTTAGACTTAACGAAACTGAACAGATGTTAAAAAATACCGCTCTGGATTTTTTAAAACGAGATGCTCCAAAGGAAGTCATCCAGAAATTGCAGGAAACAGATACGGGTTACACTGAAGAAATCTGGAAAAAGGTTGTTGATATGGGCTGGCTGGGAATTGTTATTCCCGAGGAATATGGCGGTATAGGAAGTACACTAACGAGCGCCGGCGTACTATTTGAGGCATTAGGTACCGGCCCTCTGCCCGGGCCATATTTTTCTTCAGGAATACTGGGCAGCTTAATCATACTGGAAGCAGGCACCGAAGACCAAAAACTAAGTATACTGCCAGATGTAGCTGAAGGTAGAAAAATCCTGACTCTGGCATTAACCGAGCCTTCGTATAGCTGGGAGCCAGGTGGAGTGCAGACAAATGCTAAGGTTAGAAACGGTGATTTTATTCTAAATGGCACCAAACTCTTTATCATGGATGCTCAAGCAGCCACTCATTTTATTGTTATCGCTCGTACAGGAAAAGGGAATGATCCAGCTAAAGGACTCTCTCTCTTTCTTGTGGATAAAAACACTAAGGGAGTTTCAGTACGCCGACTTCCTGGTTTCCTTTCTGATAGAACCTTTGAGGTAAAACTGGACTCCGTGAAGGTACCCAGGTCAGCCATACTTGGATATGCTGATGAAGGGTGGGAAGCTCTTCAGAGGGGTATTAATAAAGCTATCCCTGTCCTTTGCGCATATAAGGCAGGCGCCTGTCAGGCCCTCTTTGATATGACCATGGATTACAGCCGGACAAGAGTACAGTTCAGTCAACCTATCGGCCGTTTTCAAAGAGTCCAGGATTTGATTATCGAAATGATTGACCATATGGACGCTGCTCGATGGAGTACTTACGAATGCCTCTGGAAACTCGATACACAAAGACCTGCTGAAGAAAGTATACATCTGGCAAAGGCAATCTCCAGCGAAGCCTACTGGGAAGTATGCACGTTAGCAATTAAAGTATTCAGCGGTATCAGCTACTCACGTGAACATCCAGTCAGCTTTCATGTAAAGGCGTCACGTTGCCTATACAGCTACCTTGGTGAGCCATCTTATCACCGCCAGCAGCTGGGCCGGCTTCTAATGGCTTAAGACTTTACTTACTATTAAAAAATAGAGTACAGGTTATATATTCAGTAACTGGGCGACCTTCTCACGATGATAGGTGCTATCACCGAAAGTAACCTCTAGAGCTTTAGCCCGTTTGAAATAGAGGTGCATATCATGGTCCCAGGTGAAACCAATACCGCCGTGAATCTGAATCCCGTCAAACACAGCATGTTTATAAGCATCGCTGCACCAGGCTTTAGCCATAGATGCCGCCAGAGTTATATTGGGATCGTTTTCAGATATTGCCCAGGCTGCGTAATATATAATTGATGTTGCCCCTTCTACCTCCAGAGCCATATCAGCCAGCTTATGCTGGATAGCCTGAAAGCTACCAATAGGACGTCCGAACGCAATTCTCGTTTTGGCATATTCAATCGATGTTTCCAGGACCCACCGGGCACCACCTGTCATCCAGGCACTCTCGGCTACCGCCGCTTCATCCAGTACCTTCTTCATTATTGACCAACCCCGATCCACCTCCCCCAGTATATTTCGCTTGGGTACAACTACGTTATTAAAAACTACTTCGCACAGTTTGTCACCGGTCATAGTTTTTAAGACTTCTACCTGAATGCCTTCTGTTTTTGCATCCACCAGAAAAAGCGTAATCCCATCCTCTTTATTTTGACTCCTTCCGGTCCTGGATACACACAGGAGGTAATCAGCGATATGGGCATCGGGAACAAAAAGTTTAGTCCCATTGATAATAAAATTATCTCCGGATAGAGTGGCAGTGACAGTAATATCCGATGCCTCCAGACTACTGCCGGTTTCCATAAACGCCAGTGTCAATATGATATCTCCCCGGGCTATCCGGGGAAGGAACTGCTTTCTTTGCTCTGCTGTGCCTGCAGCCAGAATAGGATGTCCGGCTAACACAACCGTTGAAACAAAGGGCGCCGGTAATAAAGCCCGGCCGCACTCTTCCAGGAGTACGGCTAAATCAAGAAAACTACTACCTGCCCCGCCGTATTCTTCAGGGAGAGTTAATCCAAGCCAGCCTAAACCAGCTATTTTCTCCCATAACTCTGGAGAATAACCTTTCTCGTCCTCCATCATTTCCCTTACCAGTTTCTTAGGACATTCCTTATCCAGAAAATCACGGGCTGAGGTTTTAAGCATAACCTGTTCTTCACCAAGTTCAAAATCCATTGTCATTCACCCCTTTACTGTGTATATCTGGGCAGTCCAAGAGTCCTCTGCGCAATAATATTCCTCTTTATCTCAGAGGTACCGGTCATTATGGTATTACCCCGTGAATTTAGAAAACTCCTCTGCCAACTCCCGTTTTCAATAGCGTATTTGGAACCTCTCACAAGCTGACTGTATGGTCCCTGTAGAAACATCGCAAAATCCTGCAACTGCTGACCTAATTCCATTGTCAGTAGACTGCCAACGGCGCTTTCAGGACCTGGAGTCTGTCCTCGAAGTTGACGTGTTAGAGCGCGTAGGCCGATATATTTCCCGACATTAGCCTCAATATAGAACTGGGCCAGTTTCTGTCGAACTGACGGATCTTTAGAGAGTGGCTGGCCATTGCGCTCCATTTTTCGAGCCAGTTCGATAAGATTTGTGATGGTATTCAGGTATCCGATAGCAGAGCTTGCGTTCGACCTTTCAAACTCCAGCGTAGCCATTGAAATGTACCAGCCCCTGTTTTTTGCCCCTACCATCATATTTTTAGGAATACGTACGTCATCAAGAAACGTTTCACCGAACAGGGCTTCGCCGGTCATTTCTCGCAACGGGCGAACGGTAACGCCAGGAGCATGCATATCCAGAAGAAAATAGCTTAATCCCCTGTGTTTGGGAATGTCAGGGTTGAAGTCTGTTCTTGCCAGAAGTATTGCCCAGTCGGCTCTCATACCACCCGTTGTCCAGACCTTCTGCCCGTTAACGATATAATAATCGCCATCTTCTACCGCACGGGTCTGAACATTAGCCAGGTCAGAACCAGCTTCAGGCTCGGAGAATGCCTGACACCAGACCTCTTCACCACTGAGAATCTTGGCAAGAAAGCGTTTCTTCTGCTCTTCCGTACCGGCGACTATAATGGTTGGTCCAGCCCAGCCAACCCCCAGACCACCCATTCCGGTTGGTGCTCCACGTTTAGCCATCTCTTCATTGAAGATTACCTGCTCCATTATTGTCGCACCACGACCCCCATACTCCTTCGGCCAAGCTATACCAACATAGCCAGCTTCATAAAGCTTTTTATGCCACCATCGACTGAACTGCTGATACTCCTCTGATTCCATTTCCGGCCCGGAGATATCTCTCTTACCCCACCATTCAGGAAAACCTTTCATATTTTCATCCAGCCAATCACTAACCTCTTTACGAAAGGCTTCTTCCTGCGGCGTTAAAGCAAAATCCATACCTCTCCTCCTTTCTAAGCCTTAAACAAAGTATTCTTTCTAATATACTATTTGCCAACACACCAAATCAAGATAGATGTTTTTAGTCTATCTACTGAATGACTTTCTCTTCTACTAACCGCTTTATCTCTTCACTGGATAATCCCAGTAACTCACCAAAGACATAATTATTATGCTCGCCCAGTAACGGGGCATAATAGTAATTCCCTTTCGGAGTGTCACTCAATCTCCATGGTAAACTGGCATAGGGTAACCTTCCCATAACCGGATGGTCCGTTTCGATAAAGAACCCTCTTTCTTTCAGATGTTTGTCTTCGGCTACCCCCTGTACGCTAAGAGATACTCCGGCGGCCACTCCCGCTTTTTGAAGTATCTCCATCACCTCATACTTCTTGTGAGTGCGTGTCCATTCCTCAATATACTCGTCAAGTTTATCCTGGTTCTTCCAGCGACTCAACTCATCGCTGAACTCCTTTTTCCTTGTCCAAGCAGGACTGCCAATAGCCCTGCAAAATGCTTTCCATTCTTCATCATTGGCAACAGCAATCGCCACCCATTCATCCTCGCCCAAACAATGATAGCAGCCATGCGGTGCCATAATATTGTCTCGATTACCAATACGCTCTCCAGTCCTTCCGTTCATGACGTAGTCCATAACCAGTTCACCGAGGAAGTTGGCACTACCTTCAATCATAGCCGCATCGATATATTGCCCTTCTCCCGTCTTCGAGCGGTGATATAAGGCAGCTAATATAGCAAACGCTCCATGCATCGCCTGGGTTGCATCAGTCCAGGGCGAGACTCCTACGGTATTCGGCTCACCGCCGGGATAACCATTAACAGAGGTTGAACCGTCAAAGGCTTCCACGATTTCTGCATAGGAGGGACGTTCCTTGTGTGGACCGGTTCTGCCGTAGCCTGATCCTGAATATAGAATGATATCCGGTTTAAGCTTCTTTAGTTCGGAATATCCCAGTCCCCATCGCTCCAGTACTGGACCGCCGAAATTTTCAGAAATCACATCAGTAATTTTAACCAGTTCTTTGGCGAGTTCTTTAGCTCTTGGCTGATTCATATTGAGGGTAATACTCTTCTTACTATAGTTCAAACAGGCAAAGGCACTACCGACGTTCGGCGCCTTGTCTCGTAAGGCCGGTGGTATACCAACCATCCGCATGAAATCAAGCTTAAGACTGGTCTCAATCTTGATAACTTCCGCACCCATTACTACAAGCCATTGCGTTACATGAGGGCCAGCCCACATCTGGCCAAAATCTATAATCCTTATTCCTTCAAGTGGTAGCCTTTGCATCCCTTCCCTCCTTACTCTATCCTGACTATCTCCTAGATTATGCCAGCCTGCCTCATCCTCACCAGGTCCTGCCGGCTATACCCTAATATCTGGCAATAGACCCTCTCATTGTGTTCACTCAGAAGTGGCGCCGGACGCTCCATTCTCCATGGAGTGGTCGACAGTTTATAAGGTGCTCCCGGATACTTAAGCCTTCCTGCTACAGGGTGGTCAATTTCTACGAAAAAGTCCCTGAAAGCCAACTGCTCATCATTGACCAGCTCTTCCACGGAACGGACTGGCGAGCAGGGGACGCCATGGGCTACAGCTATTTGGTTTATCTCTTCAGCCGTATGCTCCATCGTCCACGCTTCAACTAGTCGATTAAACTCATCCATATACTGACTCAATAAAGTAGGATTCTGAAATAGTTCCGTATTAGCCCAATCTGGACTACCTATCATCTCTACTAGAGCTTTAAGAAATGGGCCCGCCCATATGCAGACATAGCCGTCCTTACAGCGATACAGAATGCCGCCTCTCCTCTTTCTACCTTTCTGCCTGGTATGAGGAGTACCCTCACAGAGATAGAAGGCGAGTTCCTGACGTCCTACGGATGCCAGAGCTTCCTGCTGGGATAGGTCAATATGTTGTCCAGAGCCAGACGCCAGCTGGGCAAACACGGCTGACATTGTACACACAGCAGCACTTAATCCAGTCATAAAATCGCCGGTATGCATCGGCGTTTTTAGTGGAGCATCCCGTTCAATATTGTCCACGCCTTCGGCAGGATTACCAAACGCCTCTCCACTCATATGAGTATTGACAAGATCACATCCCTTATAGTCACGATAAGGTCCCGTCTGCCCGAAAGGCGTGATCGAGGTCACAACTAGAGAAGGATTCAACTTAGAGAGGTTTTCATAGTCAAGCCCGAGCCTTGCCATCTCTCTTGGCGGATTACTTTCTATAAGGACATCAGCCCATTCCACCAGTTCTTTGAGGAGTTTTACCCCTACAGCTGTTTCGATATTTAATGTAACCCCCAATTTATTCATATTAAGAAATAGAAACAGCCCACTTTTTTCTGGGTGAGGTAAATCCTGAGGGAAAGGACCCCAGCTCCTCGCTTTATCTCCCAAACCGGGCTTTTCAACCTTAATCAGTTCGGCACCTAAGCCAGTAAGCAACCTGCCACAATAAGGTCCAGAAACAAATTCGCTGTATTCTACCACCTTTAGACCAGAAAGCGCTTGCTGATTCATGACAAGCCCTCCTTAGTAACAAATCAACGCTGACTAACTATTTCTTATAAACGCCATATTCCTTGGCCGTCTTTATCATTGCCTGAAAATTCTCGGGGTTCGCTTTGTCGACGCTGACACCCATGGACAGAATATAACCGCCACCCTGAGCGCAGGTATCGATAAGCCAGCGACAGTACTTCTCGACATCCAAAGGTGTGCCGGTACACATCAACGAACCTGTGACATTGCCGGCAATGCAAGCATGACCTCCAAGCACCTTCTTGGCAAGAGCCATATCCGTCTTCTCAAATGTCCACACCATTGATGCACGTGGCAACTCTTTAAGATACTCCAGGCGCCGATTATAGGTGCCATCGACGACCGGTGAAGGGACCAGCCCTTCATTAATCAAGCCTATCAGGAGCTTTTTGAAAGAGGGCCAGTAAAATCTCTCAAACTGCTTATCGGACATAAACATATCGTCGCCCTTGTGCATAGGAATAAACACCATGGGGCTATCACTTCTATCCGCCCCCTCCAGGGCTGACTTCAGAGTTATATCCAGGATTCTCTCGCAGGCTTCCAGCAACTTGTCCGGCTGGCGATACATATCCATGACACTACCATTCGTACCGCGTAGCATATCAGCCACAGTATCAAATGGGGTCAGGGCGACACCCTCTCCTCCGGCTGGAAAGCCCATTTCACAACATATCTGGTTACATTCAGCGACGACTTTGCCCCACTTTATAGTCTCTTTATAGGCTTTTAGTAGAGACATGGCGATTTTACGGAAATCAGGGTCGCCAGCGACCATCATTATCTGGTTGCCGACTCCCATAAAGGAAGATAACGGAGAAAGTCTAGCAAGAGGCTCGAAAACCCGGTAAGTGCGGGGCAGGAAATATCAGAGGATATAATCAGTGGGGTTGTCAAGAAAAACATCATACTCGTCTGCCTTCATATAATCCGTCTCCATGAACTGTATCAGGGAAGCATCATCAGACAAGCCTCCGCCAGGCCACCTATAAACTTTGTTGCCCATAATGTCATTGACCAGGCCGTTGGAGGGTGTCATCCAGCCAAGGGAGTCGGTATCAAAGTCGCGGGCAAACTTCATCCAGGCTTCCCGCATCTTTTCAGTATCATACATTATCGCCTTAAGATCGTATCCGGCATAATAAGCCGGGAAAGAACCGGCAGCTATATTAACCGGCACACGATCCGGTATCTCGATCTTTATCGCCTTTATCGTTCTATCGAGCCTGGCATCGTGCTTAGCCTTAGCTTCCCTGTTTACAAAATTTACGCCGTGCGCAGCACGCCACCAGGCAAAGCGTAGTTCCCGTTTTTCCTGCCAGGTCAATACTGACCAGTTTTCAGGTTTCTCCATCTTTCATTGCCCTTTCTATTTATACACGCCATATTCATAGGCAGCTTCCATCATTGCTCGTAGATTTTCTATGTTCGCTTTATCAACACTAGCGCCACCAGCCAGGATATAGCCACCGCCAAGGGCACAGGTCTCAATAAGCTTACGGCAGTACTCCTTCACCTGCTCAGGTGTGCCGGTCATCACTACTGAGGTGGGTATGTTGCCAACGATACAGGACACATTGCCCAGAATCCTTTTCGCCTCAGCCATATCTGTCTGGTCGAAATACCAGACCACGGCGCTCTTAGGCGTGTCCGCAATCTGTTTAAGGCGGTTGGTATACCTGCCTTCGGCAAATGGCATCGGCACGAGCCCTTCTTCGATCATTGCCATGAATAGCCTTCGCAGTGTGGGCCAATAGAATGTCTCGAACTGTTCATCGGACATAAATGTATCATCACCCTTGTGCAGGGGCATCATTATCAGAGGGCAATCCGTCATCGGGAAATTCTTGATAGATGTGTTAATGCTCATATTTAACCAGTATTCCATAGCCTCATGAAGCTTCTGCGGCTGGCGGTACATGTCCATGACAATACCTTGAGTTCCACGAAGTGTATCGGCGAAGTGGTCAAAGGGAGCTCCGGCCATGGGGCCGAAGCCAAACGTGGTAGCGTATCCCCGGGAAATCGCGATGTCTCTAATCTCGGCAATAGCCGCCTGCCACTCCTTGTACTCCTCGGTCAGACCCATTAGAGTCTCGAAGGTCTTACGTATCTCAGGGTCTGCCAGAGCAGAGACCCAGGCCACCCCCTGAAGGAAGCGGAGGGGTGGCAGACTTTTGAAGGACTCAAATATTCCCGTCGTGCGGGGTAGCATGACCCTCATGTTAAAATCAGAGGGGTCCATCATCAGCAGGTCATACTCGTCGGCATACATATATTCACCCTCGACAAACTGGTTCGTCGTTGCATCTACAGGCAAGCCGATACCGGGCAATTTCTGCACTCTAGAATGAAGAGCTTCCGATATCTTCCCCGACGGGATTAGTCCTGGACCACTGAAGGTGTCCATGTCTCCAAAATCATCCATAAACTTGACCCAGGCATTACGCATAACTTTATAGTCATACATCATTGTGTGGAAATCAGCTCCGGCATAGTAGGCTGGGAAAACATAGCCTGGTAGCATCACTGGCACCCGGTCGGGCTCCTCCATCTTGATAGCCTTGATAAACCGATTTACTCTTTTCTTGTAGAGTGCTTCAGCCTCAAGGCTGATAAATTTTACCCCGGTTGGGGATAACCATCTCTTAAACCGTTCTTCGCGCTTTTCTTCCCAAGATAATCCAGCCCATCGCTTTTCATTTTCCATATAATATTAATTACCTCCATTTATAAAAATTAAGTGACTGCCTAAGACTTTAACAAAGATTATTAAACCAGCTTTTTACTGGACATCAATATCTACGCTAATAAGCTCGGGAACAGGCTCTTTTTGGGAAATAGCATAAAACTTTTTCTGATCAGCCCAGTTTATGATGGTACGTCCGAGTTCCTCAGCTAATTGCTCTTTAGCTGGTGCGTTACCACCCTGATAATCTACCTTAACTATAATCACCGCGGTATAAGAGGCCTTTCTCTCTTTCTTTACTTCCTTCGGAGTTGCTTTAGGCTCTTCCCTGGCCTTTCTCTTTTCTTCTCTTTTCTTCTCTTTTCCTTCTCCTATTTCCTCTACCTTCTTTGTCTTTTCCTCTGCTCTGTCCTGCTTTCTCTCCTTTTGTGCTCGCTTAACTATTTGGTCTATTTGGGCATCGAAATCATTTTCTGGCATTTCAGACTCCTATCTTTCTTGTTTTCGTCTTAATATCTAGTATATCCTATCCATTCAAAAACACGTTAGGCTTTTATATACCTCTTTTCAAGTTATTGTCAACCTCCCTGAAAAAGGATAAGAAGAACAAAGAGTAATGGATTGATAAACATTCTTCCGGCTTTCCTGTTAATCTGGAATGTTCTCTCCGTTGGATGCAATTACATCTTTGTACCAGTAGGCTGAGTCTTTTAGAGTTCGTTTTCCTGTAGCAAAGTCACAGTAAATAAGGCCGAACCGCTGCTTGTAGCCGTGTGCCCATTCAAAATTGTCTATAGTTGTCCAGACAAAATACCCTTTTATGGCCACACTATCTTCGATCGCCCTCTTTAGTTCCCGGAGGTACCGGCTGATAAAGTCAATCCGTTGGGGGTCGTGTACCTTACCGTCACGGTGAATCCAGTCGCAGTTAGCCATACCATTCTCGGTGATAACGATAGGTAGTTTATAGCGCTCGTATAAGAAGCGTGGACCCCAGTAGAGAGCTTCAGGCGTAATTCTCCATTCCATAGTCGTCAGCGCCGGACCGTCAGGACCTTTTACTGTCTCAACACTACTATTATCGGTAGTAAGGACAATATCTCCACGGTAGATATTAGCCCCATAGAAATCGAGCGGCTGACAGATAGTCTCCATATCTTTACCTGGAAAATCTGGTAACTCACCTCTGAAGAGCTTTATTCCATCTTCAGGATACTTGCCCAGCACTATCGGGTCGGCAAACCAGGTATTATTCATAAAATTTTTATTCAGTATCGAGAACATCTGACGGCGTGCCGACTCGATATCCTGCAGGTTATCTGTAGCTGGAATTATGGTAACACCTACTGGAGCGGTACCGATAACTGGCCTTTTTTTAGCGCAAGCGCGAATTACCTGTACCGCTTTACCGTGTGCCAGAAGTGAGTTATGGGCAGCGATAAGAAGGTCACGTAGACCCAGCTGAATACCCGGAGCATGCCTGCCAGTCCGATGGCCGGCATCAATAAAAACCTGAGGTTCATTAAGTGTCATCCAGTGAGACACCCGGTCTGATAGTTTATCTACAATAACCCTGGTATATTCAGCAAACCAGTCCGAGCTATCACGGTTAAGCCATCCACCACGGCAATATAGAGAATAAGGATAATCCCAGTGAAATAAAGTCACCCAAGGCTGGACGCCATTCTCCAGTAGGGCATCAACTAGCCGGTCATAGAAATCAAGCCCCTTCTCGTTAATTGCCCCCATTCCCTCGGGGATTACACGTGGCCAGGATATCGAAAGGCGGTAGGCTTTCAAGCCAATTTCCCCCATCAGACGGGTGTCCTCCTGGTACCGGTGATAATGGTCACATGATATGTCTCCCGTATTACCCTCCCAAATTTTCCCCGGTTGCCGACACATCATATCCCAGACCGAGAGCCCTTTTCCGTCATCATAGGCACCACCCTCGACTTGATAACTTGCGGCAGCAGCCCCCCAGATAAAATCCTTTGGAAAACTCATTCTAACCCTCCCTACTAGATTTATCATATGTATCAATAAGACTTCTGACTCGAAGCCGCTCTTTTATTTCTGATAATGTTATCAGTACCTTAGGTACTACATCAATCTGAACAGACTTTCCTGGCAGTAGATAGAAGAAGTTATCGGAGAACGATGTATCAATACCCTCAAGCTCCAGCCAGATAAAGAGAGCCGGTGCTTTCGCCGTTAGAGTGACAATAAAATTATCCCCATTATTCTCGCTGACTGAAGTAGTAATATCCGGCTTACAAAGCTCGAAATGTTTCGGCCGGGCAAAGGAGACAAAGTTAGTCGAAACAATCCTGCCGTCTACTGAGAGTTCAAGCCAGAGCATCAGGTTACGGATACCATGCTCTTTTATGTATTTTTTTAGTTTAAGAATATGCACAACACGGCTATAGAGAGGGAGGATACTTACTTGTTTTATACCATCCAGAAGGTTTTTACCCTCTACATTAGTTAGCTTCCATGATAACTTACCTGTAAAGGCTTCCCGTAGGTCACTGGTGATATAGAGCTCAACTGTACCCTTCTCGGCATCTTCGACTCCAGAGACCAGGACCGGAGAAAAGAAGCGCTTAGCCATATAATGTAGTGCCTTCCAGCGGTGATAATAATCTATTGAAGACCAGCTTGCTACTGGCCAGCAGTCATTAAGCTGCCAGTATAGCGTACCCATCGTCCGGGGCATATTCCTGCGCCAGTGCTCTATGGCATATTTCATAGCCATTCCCTGAAGAATCTGGCTTAGCCAGAGTGTTATTTCGAAACTCGTTGGAAGGCGGAACCAGTCGAGTAAATAAGTCATGATAGTTGTGTTGCCAATTCCACTCCGCTGGTGATGTTCCATAATATAACTGGTAATGTTCCTGTCCTGGGGGTCAGTGTAGCTATAAACAGTCTTTGGTTCCGGGAAGGATTGAAAACCAAATTCGCTGGCAAAACGGTGTTTAGAGGTGCGGTACCATTCAAAGGGCTGTTTACCGTGCCACACATTCCAGAGATGGGCATCACCCCATTGTTCGTTGTTGTAATCCCTGCGGTCGCCATATGGAGAATGTGGACTACAAGGCCAATAACTATGCTCCGGATCAAGTTTATCAATAATGCCAGGCAGGAGTTCATCAAAAAGTCTGGAATAATCACCCCAGCTCATCTGGCGGTTATTCCACTCTTCACCTACCCACCCCTGCTCAAGCTCGTTGTTCCCGCACCAGAGAGCTAGGCACGGATGATGGCGCAAACGACGGATATTGTCCTCCGCCTCAGCCTGAACATTCTCCATAAAAGAATGGTCGAAAGTCGGGTAGGTTGCGCAGGCGAACATAAAATCCTGCCAGATACATATGCCGAGTTCATCGCAAAGGTTATAGAATATATCAGCCTCATAAATACCACCCCCCCAGACACGGAGCATATTCATCGTCTGTTACTCGAGAAGCGAATGTATCGGCAGGAATCCAGTTTGCGCCTTTGGCAAAGAAGGGGACTGCATTCACGACAAAACGGAATGTTTCACCCCATCTGTCCTTCTTCCGCTGAAGGCGGAGAGTGCGCAGACCGATTCTCTTCACAGTTCTATCCAAAAGGATGCCATACTTACCGAAAAGAACGACCTTAATGTTATAGAGCGGCTGTTCTCCCATACCGTTTGGCCACCATAATTCTGGATTTTGAATGGTGAAGGCAACATGGGCTTGACCATTTTTAAAAGACGTATTAACTTCGGCAACCGTTTGTTTACCACGAGTAACGGTCACGGTCGCTATGAAAGACTTAGTATTCTGCATTGTACTAATAAATATATTTATGTCAAGTAACACAACGCCGTCTTTTTTATGCTTTTGCTTAATGTGAATATCGCTAAGCCGGGCGGTGCTAAAAGCTACAAGCTGAATCGGACGCCAGATACCACAGGTCAGCAAGCAGGGACCCCAGTCCCAGCCGAAATTACACTGTTCTTTGCGAAGCCAGTTACCACCTCGAATAATATGTGGACCATTCCGTAGAGGGATATGACGTTCCTCCTCACGATTATTTATATAAGGAAGTAACGGGTCGAACCAGATCTCGATAATATTTCTACCTTTCTTTAAAGCAGGCTTGATATCAAATTCGTATGTCCGAAACATATTGTCAGTCCTGGCGATTTCTACAGAATTAATTTTTATCGTAGCAAGTGTATCAAGCCCCTCACAACGAAGTAGAACCCGCTCGTACTGAAGAAATTCACTCCGGAGATTAAAAGTCCGTCGATAATTCCACGCAACTTCACTGATCCACTGGAGGCTGTCCTCATTATCCCTAAAGTAAGGGGCAGGAATCTTACCTGATGCTAGAAGGTCGGTGTGGACGGAGCCAGGGATGGCAGCTTTAATATATTCCCTCTTACCCGACTGCCTGAGCATCCATTCACCACTAAGGTCTATTGTCTGCATAAAACCTCATATTCAGTAAAATGCTTTTTCACCAGACTCTATTCGTGTCTCGTTCTGGTTTAAAGTTTTTCCCGGTCACTTCCCCAAGCCTTTTATCCTTCTCCGCCCTGTCTCTTTACTGAGAACCAGAGTAAATATCGATACGATAGAAAGAGACGCCCAAAAAACAAAGGGTAATCCCGAGTTAACACTCGCCAAGCTATTGCCCAGAGGTGGAGATACAGCACTGCCAATCTGGGCAATAGTGAATATTATCCCTAAAGCAGTCCCCGAATATTCGGGACCAATCCCGTCAGTCTCCATCAACATTGTGGTTATAATCGCCATAAAAGCGTCCATAAAGATTCCCGACATCACCATGACTACCCAAACTGCGATTCCTTCAACCATCGGCAATATACCCAGACAAATGAGGGTCACTACCAGTGCCGGGAGAAGTATTAGTTTTCTCGACCCAATTCTATCTGAAAATAAAGCCAGTGGAACAACACATAGAGTACTGATAGCATAAAAAGCAGCCAGTGTACCATCAGCACTGGCGGCTGCCCATCCCTGATCACGCAAATAGAGTGGCAGGTAGCCTGTCATTCCCATAATGCAGGCTGTACGAAACATTAAAGTCAGTCCGATAAGCCACAGAGCTTTGTTGCGTATTAGCTTTGAAAGCGCCTGCCGAACCGGCACCATACGAGAACTGGCATCAACTGAATCAAGATTATCAGGCTCTCTTCCGAAAATAGCCCATATTATGCCTATTACTACAGAGATAGCTCCGTAAAAATACATTACATTTCTCCAACCGCCCAGTAACGGAGACAGGATTGTAGCGCTAATCATCGGCCCTAACATCAATCCAAATCCCATACCCATAGCTGATATACCCATCGCCAAACCCAAGTTTTTGCCCCTAAACCACATAGCAACCGTCTTGGTTACGTTGATTGGCACAATTAACCTTACGATACCATTAACAAAAACTGTGACTATTAGAGTAAGAAAATCGCCTGACAAACCTCTGAGTGCACCAGTTACTCCAACCAGTATACAGGCTATACCCAGAATTATTTTTACTCCAAACCGGTCGCTCAGTATCCCACCAATTAAGCTAACAAAGATACCAGCCAGGCTAGCTATACCCCATATCGTGCCAACCTGCACCAGGCTTAAGCCTAAATCCTCCGATATCTCCTTAAAAAGCACTGGCATGCAAGAAAATGGTATAGCAGCGACGAAGGCGCCAATTACTACTGTTAACGAAAGTATATACCACCTGTAGTTCGACCGATGAGTATCTGACATTGGACTCCCTGTTAATACACTAATTGACACAACTCAATGAAGTATATTGTAGGATACAGAACTGAGTCAACCGTAACAAGGAAGGGTTAGTAAAAAACCTCAAGATGCCACTTGACAGTTGATATATAACGAGTATAATATGCGTAAAATTCATACGTTAGCCAAGCTACCTATAGTAAAAACACCGGAGTAATCGATTTATCGGCAGTAATAGCTAACCAGGAGGTGATTTATTTGTAGTAAAGAAATAGATATGTAAAAAAATAACTAAATATACCAGGATGTTTGGAGAACAATGGTAATTCACCCAATCAAATTAAGCAAGGAGTAAAACAAATATGAAGAAGAAAATTGTGTGGATGCTGGTTAGCTGCTTGATGGTGCTATCCCTAGTGATAGCATCCTGCGGCCCTAAAGAAGAAGAGGAGGTGAAGATTACTGAAGAGGGCGGACAAATAGTAACAACGAAGGGAGAAGAGGAAAAAGAGGAAGAGGAAGAAGTCATACAGCCCTCTACAGAGCAACCGCAATATGGTGGTACGCTTACACTCGCTCTGGCTGCCGATCCTCAGCCGTTGTGGGACTTGTACGGCCTTGGGACACCGGCTCCCTCCCAGCTAACTCACCAGAGGGTCTGGGATGGTGACTGGACAAAGGGACCTGCTGGCGGTTACGGCGAAAAGTTAGTGAGCTGGGGAGAAGGTTCTTATCTACCCTATCTTCAAACAGGTTTTCTCGCTGAAAGTGTATACTGGCAAACTGATCCCGGCGGTAAAACAGTTACCACCTACATCACCGTCCGCGAGGGAATACACTGGGCACTCGATCCGAAAAATGAATTCAGCCGCCTGGTCAATGGACGGGAAGTGACTACTGACGATATTGCCTGGAACCTGACTGAGCGTACGAATAACCCTGAAGCCATGAACTATCAATTCTTCCCTCAACAACATGGTATTCAAGCAGTTAAAGTCGGTCCGCAGGAAATTACTGTCACACACCCCATAGAGATACATTTAGAGGGTATAATGCGTTTGCTCAATACCGTGATGATTCCGCCGGAGATATATAAGAAATACGGACGTGAATCCTGTGTCAACTGGAAATATGATGTTGGTACCGGACCATTTATCCTTACTGATGTTGTTCCTGCTAACAGTGCAACATTGGACAGGAACGCTAATTACTGGATGAATGACCCAATAGGTCCGGGACAAGGCAACCAGTTGCCCTACCTTGATCGAGTTAAGTATGTCGTTATATCCGACCCGTCTACCCGGCAAGCTGCTCTACGGGCAGGTAAGGTTGACCAGTCAGGCGGATTTAATGGATTTAATCTTGAAGATAAAAACATTATGACTAAACAAGTTCCTGAGTTGAAGGTAGCCCAGCGCGGTGGAGGTCTTGTTGCCCCGATATTTATGAGAACAGACAAGGCTCCGTTTAACGATATCCGCGTACGCCGGGCACTAATGATGGCCACTGATTTCAACACAATTAACGAGACATTATACGCTGGTCTCGGGGACCTTGTCAGCTGGCCTTATCGTTATAATGAGGCATACGCCGACCTTTATCTTGGTCTTGATGACCCAGAGATGCCCGCCTCAGTCAAAGAACTTTATACCTATAATCCCGAAAAGGCTAAAACACTTCTGACCGAAGCCGGCTATCCCACCGGTTTCAAGACTAAACTATCTCTCACTACCGACCTGGCTGACTACTATTCGATAGTCAAAGATATGTGGGCTAAGGTAGGAGTTGAACTGGAGTTTACTATTATCGATAGTGTCGGCTCCCTCATTGGCGTCGCAGCTAGCCAGACCTACGAGACGGTAGCGATATTCTTCTCTCCTGTCTTTACTTTTCCCGAGCAAGCCCAATACACTACCGGAACAGGCTGGCTTAATGCCAGTCTGATTAGTGACCCCTATATCGACGAACAGGCTAAGGAAATAAAAGAGACTGCGATGTCCGATTTCCGACCGGCTATGAAGCAGGAAAAGGAACTGCTGAAATATGTCCTCGACAAAGCCTATTGTATCCCGACTCCTGCCTATCCTATATATACTTTATGGTGGCCCTGGGTAAAGAATTATACTGGTGAAACAAGTGTTGGATACGCTCCAGGTGATTCCTGGGTACAGTGGGTCTGGTATGATAAAGACCTTAAGAAATCAATGGGATACTAGATCCATTGCAGTCGATATAATTTGACTGAAAAGAAGGGCTGGAGAACTCAACACTTCAGCCCTTCTCTATTTTACTCAATATAAATTATTTAATATTAATAATATGGTCACTTTGGGAGTGTTTATTTTTTTTGAATGATTATGGTATGATATTACCGAAGGCTAGGAGTGTAGCTCAGTTGGTAGAGCAGCGGTCTCCAAAACCGCCGGTCGGGGGTTCGAGTCCTCCCACTCCTGCCAGTTTTTTGCCGAGGTGGCGGAAGCTGGTAGACGCGCCATCTTGAGGGGGTGGTGAGCGTGAGCTCGTAGGAGTTCAAATCTCCTCCTCGGCACCATATAAGAATGCGTTCGCAATAGATAAATTATTTGACGTAAAATGAAGAGCCGGAGTGGCGGAATAGGCAGACGCGGCAGTCTCAAAAACTGTTGGGGGGCAACCTCCATGTCGGTTCGAGCCCGACCTTCGGCACCAGGCAAATAAACTATTAAAAATATTTGTTAGTCTAGAATGCCGAGTTGTGTCGTGGTAGCACAGAGGACTTTGGATCCTTTGGGCTATTTGTTTCGGCGAAGCTGAAAAAACTGGGGATTCGTCTAGCGGTAGGACAGCGGGCTTTGGACCCGTTTGGCCAGGTTCGAATCCTGGATCCCCAGCCAGATTGGACAGTTCCCGAACTTCTGTTTGAGAAAAAGGCATTGATTCCAATGCTAAAGGTACAGCTTATAGCCGATATGTGATCTACTTTTTGGTTTGAGTCCTCTTCAGTCCATTATGGAGATAGAGCTGTGGGATAAGCTTGTTCACTCCTTTGGATCTTCGGGCAAACA